>JAFGQO010000180.1 GCA_016935615.1 Bacteroidales bacterium | reverse complement strand
TAATTGAATATCAGAGTTTTGTGAATTCTTTGAGTCTTCGGGACTTCGTGGCTATCTTAAAATATTTACCTTTTGAGACAACCCCTAATATGAAAAGAAGAATCTGGCTCATTCTGTTTGTTATTTCGAGGAATTCAGTCTGTATGCGCCACAAAGACATCGCATTTTCCGGGATAATTCCCTTTTCTTATATCGAAACTGACGTTAAGTTAATCATCAATCAGTAACTTAAGCGTTCGTATCTGTTTTGGGAAAAAATTCAGGGCAACAGGAATAGGCAACGGAAAGTGACGGATCACAGATTCTATTAAATACCTTTGTCCATTCTCATTTATTCATTTGAAACAGGGAAATTATAGCTTCTATTTTGTATATTCAATGCATGAAATGTCCATTTTGTGAAAGCTCAATTGAAGAAGCAGTCTTTGCAGAATCGAAGAATTTTCTGGCTGTTTATAATCTGGCACCGATTCTTCCGGGGCATTCTCTTATTATTCCGAAGCAGCATCTGGATTCGGTACTCAGACTTTCAAATGATGAATTGTCTGAGTTGGCCGCATTTTCGCGAAAAATAACCATACTGTTGCTAAAAGCCTTCCATGCCGATGCATTTGACTGGTCATTGCAGGAAAATGAAGCAGCAGGACAAACCATACCGCATTTGCACATGCATATTGTGCTTCGGTTTCAGGGAGATTTTCAAGATCCGGGCGACTGGTATCCGAAAATCAGGAACAATTGCAATGATGTTTTGGATAGTGATAAAAGGAAAAGGCTAAGCAGAAATGAAATGAAAAAAATTGTTGCCCGGTTGCGGAAAGAATCCGGTGCAATGGGAAATTCTCCCTGATCTCATCCTGCACTTTCAACCATCAGTTTTGATGTCCTTAATATTCAGTTGAATTGTGGTTTCCCCTCTGAAATGATTTTCAGTGATTGTATAGGCGATATCAAATGTGGTTCCTCCGGTGATCCTTTTGAACTTATCGCCCTGACCAAAAGCTATGGCAGGAATATCATCGAAAGGATTTTCTTCCTGGATCAGGTTTAGTTTCAAATGATCACCACCGGCTCCTACGCGTCTGCCCTGACCATTATCGGCCACGTTTTCTGCAAAGAATACAGGGTTCATATTGCCGGGGCCAAAGGGTTCAAACTGTTTCAGGATTCGATAAAACTTGGGAGTTATATCATAAAAATTAAGTTCTGCATCAATATCGATCTGGGGTACAAGTTGCTCAGGTGTGATTCGTTCATGAACGACTTCATCGAATCTTTCGCGTAATTTCTGAACATTTTCCTTTTTCAATGTTAAGCCTGCTGCATACATATGACCTCCGAAACTTTCAAGAAGATCGCTGCATTCGTTGATTGCTTCATACAAATCAAAACCATCAACACTTCTTGCAGATCCGGTGGCAAATCCATTTGATTCAGTAAGTATTATAGTGGGCTTATAATAACTTTCGATAAGTCGTGAAGCAACAATACCAACAACTCCTTTGTGCCATTCGGGATTGTAGAGTACATTTGAATATTCAAATTGTTTACTGAATTTTTTTAGCTCTTTAGTTGCTTCCTCTGTTATATTTTTGTCAATATTTCTTCTTGTTTGATTGTGTGTGTTTATTTTCTCACAAAGGACAAATGCCTCTTCCGGATTATCAGAGATTAGCAAGTCAACTGCCTGCTTACCTGATTCCATTCTTCCGGCGGCATTTATTCTGGGACCAATACGAAATACAATATCTTCAACCGTAACAGGTCTGTCATCAATTCCTGCGACACACTTTATTGCTTTTAATCCGATGCATGGATTTTCTTCGAGTTTTTTTAATCCGTAATACGTTAAAATTCTGTTCTCTCCCGTGATCAATACAATATCTGATGCAATGCTTACGGCTAAAAGATCAATATAATTTACCAGGTTTTCAAAAGGCAGATCATGACGAATTGAAAATGCCTGTAAGAATTTGAAACCTACACCGCAACCCGACAATTCTTTAAACGGGTAGGAGCAATCAAGTCGTTTTGGGTCTAAAACGGCTTGAGCTTCAGGAAGTTTATCTCCGGGAGTATGATGATCGCAGATGATAAAGTCAATACCCTTTGATTTTGCGTAGTCAATTTTTTCTACTGCTTTGATTCCGCAGTCAAGAGCAATAATTAATGTGATACTATTTTGAGAGGCGTAATCAATACCATTTGAAGAAATTCCATATCCTTCAGAATATCGGTCGGGGATATAATAATCAATATTTTCGTATATGTTCCGGAGGAAAGAATAGGTAAGAGCAACCGAAGTAGTTCCATCAACATCATAGTCACCGTAAATAAGAATATGTTCACCGTTTTGAATTGCTTTTTCCAGTCGATCAATAGCAACATCCATATCCTTCATTAAAAAAGGATCATGAAGGTTTTCAAGCTCCGGCCGAAAAAATTCCTCGGCTGCTTCCATTGAATTGATACCACGTTGTACAAGCAAATTGGCCAGTACCTGACTAATGTTCAGATCATATACGAGTTTTTCAATATCGCTGCGTAATCCTTTTTCTTTTATTTTCCAGTACTTTTTCATACGTTGTATTGCCAATCTTTTGGATCAATGGAATGATCAGATGAGAGGAATTTCTTGGCAGGGACAAATGTAGTAAAAAAAGTAGCTTAAATTTTGTTTCGGTAGCGAACTGACTTAAGAAATCTCTTCTGTAAATCGTAAACCGAATACTTCCTGCATCTTATACTTCAGTATATTTTTTACTTTGTTTATATCAAGATCCAATCCAAGTTCTTTCTGCATGGATGTGACTCCCTTATTCTGAAATCCACAGGGATTTATATGTGCGAAATAGTTCAGATCAGTATTTACATTCAATGCAAATCCATGCATTGTTACTGCTTTGCTAACCCGAACTCCGACAGCACAAATTTTACGTTCGTCCGGCAAATCCGAATTGAGCCATACACCGGTAGCTCCCTTGCGCCGTGATGAATTTATATGAAAGTCTTTCAGTAATAAAATGATTGCTTCTTCAATTCTGTTAATATACTCTTTAACACCCAGCTTCATAGTCAGCAGATCAAAAATGGGATAACCAACAATCTGTCCGGGACCATGATAAGTTATATCACCTCCTCTGTCACTTTTATAAAAGTGTGCATCAATTCGGGTTAAAAAATCATTATTTATAAGAAGGTTATTTGACTGCCCGCTTTTCCCCAGGGTATACACATGCGGATGTTCACAAAATATAAGACTTCCCGCATGGTTTATCGCAACTTCTTTGCTCCGGTTCTCTTTTAACAGAGCATGAATTTTTTCCTGGAATTCCCAGGCCTTTTTGTATTCTATAAGCCCGATATCTAAAAATTTTATGGCATATGTCATGCTGTATCAGGCATTAATATGTTGTTCCGCATGATAGGAGGATCTTACCTGGGGACCACTTTCCACATAGTGAAATCCTTGTTCCAATCCCTTGATCTTAAGTCGGTTAAATACTTCAGGCTTTATGTATTTTCTCACCTGGTAATGCTCTTTGGATGGTTGCAGATACTGGCCAATGGTAAACACTTTCACACCGGCTTTCAGCAGATCATCCATGGTTTCCATTACTTCTTCCTCCTTTTCTCCCAAACCCAGCATAATTCCTGATTTGGCAATAATGCCTGAGTTTGCCACATAGTTCAATAATTCCAGGCTATGCTCATACCGTGCTATTGAACGAACAACAGGGGTCAGTCGTTTAACGGTTTCAATATTGTGGGATATCACTTCCGGTTTTTCATGAATTACCAGGTCCAGCGCACGATCTCCGCGTCGAAAATCGGGGATCAGCACTTCCATTGTGACATTTGGATTGTTGTCTTTAATGATTCTGATAACAGTTGCCCAGAACTGTGCACCGCCATCAGGAAGATCATCGCGTGCAACTGATGTAATAACGGCATGTTTCAGTTTCAGTAACTTTATTGTTTCGGCCAGCCGCTTCGGTTCTTCCCGGTCGGGAGGTTCCGGTTTCATTGTATGTACCTGACAGAATTTACAGTTTCTCGTGCATTTTTCACCCAAGATCATAAATGTAGCTGTGCCGGCACTCCAGCATTCGCCTTTATTCGGACAATTTCCACTAACACAGATCGTATGCAAATTCTGTTTTCGCAGAATATTTTTAATTTTTGAGTAATCTCTTCCATGAGGCATTGGCACTTTCATCCAGTGTGGCAGCGGCACTCTCTCTTCCTGAGGTTTTGTATGCATGAGACTAATTTTGAAACAAAGGTAGTGAGTTTGGATAATTTTCTTTCCCCTTCCTCTGAAGTTAATTTTTATCTTTGCAAAAATTTACATAGAGCAAAATTCAATGAATCAGTCTGAATTAAGTGAACAGGAACAATACAGAAGGCAAGCATTGCATGAGCTTCGGCAACTGGGCATTGAGCCTTATCCTGCTTCTGAATTTCCGGTGAATGTCACCACCAAAGAAATCAAGGAAAACTTTCATGAGAAAAAAAGGAATTACCGGGAGGTCTCAATTGCCGGCAGATTGATGAGCAAGCGAATTATGGGGAAAGCTTCTTTTGCAGAGTTGCAGGATGAAAAAGGCAGAATTCAGTTGTACATAACACGCGATGATCTTTGTCCGGGAGAAGATACGACCTATTATAATACGGTATTCAAGAAATTATTGGATATCGGTGATTTTATTGGCGTTAAAGGATTTGTTTTTGTTACTCAGATGGGTGAAATATCCATTCATGTAAAAGAATTGACAGTACTTGCAAAATCTTTAAGACCCTTACCTGTTGTTAAGGAAAAAGAAGGGAAAGTGTATGATGCTGTTACTGATCCCGAGTTCAGGTACAGACAGAGATATGTTGACTTACTGGTAAATCCTGAGGTACGTGATGTTTTTTTGAAACGTACAGGAATCATTGATTCTATGCGGGAATTGTTTAATTCCAAAGGATATCTGGAAGTTGAAACGCCTGTTTTACAAGCTATTCCTGGCGGAGCAGCTGCAAAGCCTTTCAAGACATATCATAACACCCTTGACATTCCTCTTTATCTGAGAATAGCCAATGAATTGTATTTGAAACGGCTTATTGTGGGAGGATTCAATGGAGTGTATGAATTTTCACGCGACTTTAGGAATGAGGGAATGGATCGTTCTCATAATCCTGAATTTACGGTTATGGAAATCTATGTCGCATACAAAGATTATAACTGGATGATGGATTTCACCGAAGAAATTATTGAGAAAGTAGCACTGGATCTCCATGGAAAAACAAAACTTCCGCTGGGTGATAAAATAATAGATTTTAAAAGACCTTACAAAAGGATCACCATGATAGATTCTATCAGGGAATTTACAGGGGCAGATATTACGGGCATGGATGAAGAACAATTAAGGAAAGTTTGCGGGGATTTAAATATAGAAGTAGATAATACTATGGGGAAAGGAAAGATCATTGATGAAATTTTTAGCGAAAAAGTTGAAATTCATTTGATTCAACCGACATTTGTCATTGATTATCCGGTCGAAATGTCTCCATTATGCAAAAAACACCGATCCGATCCTGACCTCACCGAACGCTTTGAATTGATAGTTAACGGGAAAGAACTATGCAATGCATACTCTGAACTGAACGATCCCATAGATCAACTGGATCGATTCAAAGAACAACTCAAATTGTCTGAAAAGGGAGATGAAGAAGCCATGTATATCGATTATGATTTCATACGTGCTCTGGAATATGGAATGCCGCCAACCTCAGGCATGGGAATTGGTGTTGACAGATTGGCCATGATCATGACGAACCGGTCGAGCATACAGGACGTTCTGTTCTTTCCTCAGATGAGACCTGAAAAGAAAGAAAAAACGGATAGTAAAAATTTGTTCATAGAATCGGGCATACCGGAAGAATGGATTGATCCGCTTAAAAAGTTGGGTTATAAAACACTTGATTCATTAAGACGAGTTGAAAAACACACCAAACTTCATCAGGATCTTTGCGGGTATAATAAAAAATACAAATTGGGATTGAAAAATCCTTCACAGGAAGAGGTTCTTCAGTGGGTATCGGCGTAACATATTTGTTGTCAAGATTCAATGTCTGTAGGGATTTAACAACGTTGATAAGAACTGACTACCCGGGATTTTTCAATTGTTTATTCTGTAGAAAACGGATTCTTTTTAAGATCAGCTATTGGCACATAACTTCTTAATTATAAAACCCTTGGAGTTTTGAATAAAATTTTGTAAATTCGTGAAGCTAATTTTAAGTTATTGATTGATTGACACCCAAAGGCAGGAACATTCGTTTCCTGCCTTATTTTTTTCCACAACCTAACTCATTTACTAACATATCAACAACCAGGCCTGTTAATTAAGCGTTAATAAACAAATTTACCAGCCACCTTCTAATTCCATATATTTGTCGCAAAGCCAATGATTATGTCGGTAGCAAACTATTCTGAAGAAACGATCCGGACATTAGACTGGAAAGAACATATACGCCGGAGACCGGGTATGTATATTGGGAAACTGGGAGATGGTTCATCCAAGGATGACGGCATTTACATACTTCTTAAGGAGGTATTGGATAACTCTGTTGACGAATACATGATGGGGTTCGGAAAGGAAATTGAAATTACCATCAATGAGAATCTGGTAAGTGTCAGGGATTTTGGACGCGGTATTCCACTGGGCAAGTTAAAGGATGTTGCTTCCAGGATGAATACCGGGGCCAAGTATGATTCAAAAGTGTTTAAGAAATCTGTTGGATTAAACGGTGTAGGAATAAAAGCGGTGAATGCATTATCATCTCAGTTTACCATTAAAGCATATCGGGATGGAATAGTTAAGGCAGTATACTTTTCTGAAGGAAATATAGTGGACGAATCCGGTGAAGAAAAAAGCACGGAGAAAAACGGGACACTGGTTCAGTTTGTTCCTGACGGAAAATTGTTTGGGAATTACAGGTTTATTGAAGATTATATTGAATCCCTTGTTCGCAACTATATTTACTTAAATGCAGGTCTGGTAATTAAAATCAATGGGAAAAAATATGTTTCCAAAAACGGCTTGCTTGATTTGCTTGATGAGAACATGAGTTCTGAAGGACTTTATCCGATCATTCATTTAAAGAATGGTGATCTTGAGGTTGCAATGACGCATGTGAATCAGTACGGTGAAACCTATTATGCCTTTGTAAACGGGCAGCATACTACTCAGGGTGGTACACATTTGCAGGCTTTTCGCGAAGCTTATGTAAAGACAATAAGGGAATTCTATAACAAGAATTTTGATTCCTCTGATATCAGGGCGTCTATCATAGCAGCTGTCAGCATAAAAATTGAAGAACCTGTATTTGAATCACAAACAAAAACAAAGCTTGGTTCAAAAGATATCGGCCCAAAAGGGCCATCTGTTTCACGTTATGTGAACGATTTTGTAAAAAAGCATCTGGATGATTTTTTGCATAAGCATACAGATGTAGCAGATGCTATTTATAAAAAGATCATTGAATCGGAGAAGGAAAGAAAGGCAATTTCGGGAATTCAGAAACTTGCCAGAGAAAGAGCAAAAAAAGTTAGCTTGCACAACAAGAAACTTCGGGATTGTAAAATTCATTTGAACTCAACGGATGAACGCAAGCTTGAATCAACAATATTTATTACTGAAGGTGATTCGGCAAGCGGTTCGATAACTAAATCGCGCGATGTCAGTTCGCAGGCTGTTTTCAGTTTGAAAGGGAAACCGTTAAACTCATACGGACTCACGAAAAAGATAGTCTATGAGAATGAGGAATTCAACCTTCTTCAGGCTGCTTTGAATATAGAAGATGATATTGACAATCTTCGTTATCATAATGTGGTTATAGCCACTGACGCTGATGTGGATGGAATGCACATTCGTTTGCTTTTGTTAACATTCTTTCTTCAGTTCTTTCCTGAACTTGTCAGAAGGGGGCATGTGTATATTTTACAAACCCCTTTGTTTCGTGTCAGAAACAAACAAAAAACAATATATTGTTACAGTGAAGAGGAAAAGATGGATGCTATAAGTAAACTTGGTGTGAAACCCGAAATCACCCGTTTTAAGGGTCTGGGTGAAATTTCTCCGGATGAGTTTAAACATTTTATAGGAAAGGATATGCGTCTTGAGCCTGTAACGCTGAAGAAAGATGATTCAGTAAGTAAATTATTGCCTTTCTATATGGGTAAGAATACTCCTCAAAGACAGGATTTCATTATTGAGAATTTACGTGTTGAAGAAGATTTGGTTGAAGCCTAAAAAGGTTGAAGAAAACAAATGAGCAAGGAAGATATCGATAGAACAGAGAGTATACCTGATGAAGAAGACGGATTGAGTGGATCTGAGATAGCCGATCACCAAAAATCAACTCATGTTACAAAATTATCAGGCATGTATCAGGACTGGTTTCTTGATTATGCCTCTTATGTTATTCTGGAACGCGCCGTACCTCATATTGATGATGGTCTGAAACCTGTTCAGCGCCGGATTCTTCATGCTATGCGCAGGTTAGATGACGGAAGGTACAATAAGGTTGCCAACATCATTGGGAATACCATGCAATATCATCCTCATGGAGATGCTTCCATTGGGGATGCCCTGGTTCAGCTGGGGCAGAAAGATTTGCTGATCGATACACAGGGAAACTGGGGAAATGTTCTTACGGGAGATGGAGCTGCTGCGCCCCGGTATATTGAAGCCAGGCTATCGAAGTTTGCTCTTGAGGTTGTGTTCAATCCGAAAACAACTAACTGGAAGCTTTCCTATGATGGAAGGAATAAAGAACCAATTACACTGCCGGTTAAATTCCCATTATTATTGGCACAAGGAGTTGAAGGAATTGCAGTGGGTCTTGCATCAAAGATCCTTCCTCATAATTTTAATGAGTTGATAGATGCCTCAATAGCCTGTCTTGAAAATAAGAGCTTTCAGTTATACCCTGATTTTCCTACGGGAGGTATGGTTGAAGTTTCAAAATACAATGATGGTTTACGGGGCGGAACACTTAAAATTCGTGCGAAAATCAATAAGATCGACAATAAAACACTTTGCATCACTGAAATACCTTATGGCAAAACCACAACCATCCTGATTGAATCTGTTATTAAGGCAAACGAAAAAGGAAAAATCAAGATCAAGAGGATCGATGACAATACGGCAGAGAATGTTGAAATATTAATTCATCTGGCGGCAGGAGTTTCTCCTGATAAAATGATTGATGCTTTATATGCTTTTAGTGATTGTGAAGTATCCATATCTCCGAATGCTTGCGTAATCGATGATGACAAGCCCTATTTTTTAGGTATTTCTAAAATATTAAAACGATGTACTGAAAATACTCGTGAACTGCTTAAGCTGGAACTGGAGATCAGGTTGAATGAGCTGGAAGAAGAATGGCATATTTATTCTCTTGAGAAACTATTTATTGAGAATGAGTTGTATGAGAATATTAAAACCTGCAGGACGGAAGAAGAGATTTTAGCAACCATCGATGAAAGTCTGAAACCTTATGTTAAGAACCTTAAGCGTGAAGTTACGCATGATGACCTGGTCAGACTCTCCAATATACCCATCAAGCGGATTTCCAAATACAGTTCGTTCAAAGCGGATGAACATATCAAATCTGTTGAGGATGAAATGGAGGAGGTGAAAAATCACATCGAACACATTGTTCCCTATACGATCAACTATTACAAACAAATAAAAAAGAAATACGGCAAGGGGAAAGAGAGAAAAACAGAAATCAGAAGTTTCGATACTATACAGGCGACACATGTTGTTGTTGCGAACGAAAAGTTGTATACTAACAGGAGTGAAGGATTTATCGGAACCGTGTTGAGAAAGGAAGAATTTGTTTGCGAGTGTTCGGATATTGATGATATTCTGGTGATCCTGAATGATGGGAAATACCGTATCACAAAAGTTACAGATAAAACGTTTGTCGGAAAGGGAATTCTTCATGCCGCAGTTTTCAGGAAGAATGACAACCGGACAATTTATAATATTGTTTATCGTGACGGACTCAATGGTGCTATAATGACCAAACGTTGCTCCATTACCGGTCTTACACGCGATAAAGAATATGATCTGACCAAAGGCAAAAAAGGTTCACGCATTCTTCATTTAACGGTAAATCCCAACGGAGAAGCTGAAATAATTAAGGTTATTCTGAAACCCAAACCAAGATTAAGGAATCTGGCTATTGAATACGATTTTAGCCAATTAACCATCAAGGGTAAGGGTTCGATGGGGAACATACTCACAAAACATGTTGTGCATCGAATTGAATTGCTGGAGAAGATGGGTTCAACTCTTGGAGGACAGAAAATCTGGTTTGATCCTGAAGTACAGCGATTGAATATGGAAGAACGAGGCAATTACATTGGCGAATTCCAGACTGTTGACCGGATTATCGTATTTTATGAATCAGGGATATGTTCAATCTACAGGCCGGATCTCACTCTGCATTTTAACGAGGGAATTTGCTATATGGCCAGGCACGATGAGCAAAAAGTATATACTGTTGTTTATTATGATACAGACCAGAAATACTATTACATCAAACGTTTTGTAGCTGATATTAACGGGAAACCTCAAAACTACTTTCCTGAAGATTCCAAATCTGAATTTGTTCATATTTCAGCAGAAGCCTGCCCCAGGCTAAAGCTGATTTTTGGAGGGAAGAATAAAAACCGGAAGGACGAAGAACTTGATGTTGAATCGTTTATTGCAGTGAAAGGATTCAAAGCCAGGGGGAAGCGACTGACAAGGTACGAAATCAAAACAATTGAAGAGTTGGATCCTGTTAAGAAAATGGAAGATGAAGATGTATCGGCACAAAAGGAAGTTGAGGAAAAGAAAGAAATTCCCGGCGGTCAGGTTGAAGCTGATCCTGAACTGATAGAGGAAGAACAGGAAAAAACAAACAACGAACAGGTGTCTGATCCTGAAAAATCAAATGCAAAAAAACCATCCAATACTATTGAGCGGATCAACGGAGAGCAGATGACGCTTGAATGGTAGAGGGCATCTGTTGAAGTATGGCGTTTTATCTTCGCATCGGATGCATTGCTTTCAATTTTTTTCCATGTAGTTAATGAATTGAACAATACTTTCCTGATCGTCGTATTTCACATTATGTTTTTTGGTATATGCCCTGGCCAGATCTTTCTTTTCTTCAAATAATTTCATCAATTGTCTGATGTTAATAAACTTGTTCAGTTTCCCGTCTTTCATTAACCAATAAACAATGTATGGTTTTACTTCATAGCCATCGGGTAATTTAAGTTCATATATTCTTCCGTCAGCATGATATGAGGAATAGGATGTGACTGCTGAAGTCTGGGTTGTTGCGCCATATCCGACAGGTTTACCCGGGTCATTTATTCTGCATTTGTGCCCGGCGTACAGATCCCATGTTGAATGGTATACCAGTTCGGTGAATTCATTGTTTAATACAAAAAACTTTCTGTCCCTGATGTAAACCGTATCTATAAGTTCCATTTCCTTCTTTGTCAATGCTAATTTTCTTCCTTTATTATCGAAAATCATTTCTTCGGTCAGCGAATTGTAATTCAGCAGCGCTTCATTTTTAATTCCGGTTTTCATCAAAACAACTCCTTTCGTAAATTCCGGGAAAAGGTAATGAGAGAATTCAGTTACCTGAGCCTGCGTAAAAGATACAGTAAACAGTATACTGACAATCAATAAGTAAAAAATACGTTTCATGGTGATCGCATTTTAATTGTGAATGATTCTGATACTAAAATAATTAATTTATCCGTACAATTGTTTTCAAAGGAATGCTGAATTCATTGAGATCTCTTTGCTGAGGGATTGTGTCCGGCTATATTCCGATAGAATAGATCATTTGTTCTCTGAATATCAGGATATTCTTTCCGAAGCCGTTCAACTGGTTGTGATCCTTTCATGGCAAAATCGGCGGGATTGTTTAAATCACTCATGAATTGAACAGAATCAATGGATTATGTTGTAATTCTCTTTGCTTCCTATTATTTTTGCGAGCTCAATTCATTATCATTGAAAGTTGTTACTCAAAAATCGAAACTTGGTGGAGAAATAGCCATTCCCGCTTCAAAGTCACACACTATTCGTGCTGTGGCGGTTGCGGCTATGGCTGAAGGGCGTTCCATATTGCATGATCCGCTGGATTCTGCAGATGCACGGGCAGCATTCAGGGCAGCGCAGGAATTTGGAGCCAGGATTAATGTGCATGGCGGGACCTGGGCTATAGATGGTACCGGGGGGAAAATAAACAAAGTGGCCAGCTTTGTTGATGTTGCCAATTCAGGAACCTCGCTAAGAATTTTTAGTGCCCTTGCCTCACTTGCATCCCAGGATATAACATTTGATGGCGATTCCTCTGTCAGAGAACGACCTATGACTCCTCTTATTTCGGCTCTCAGATCTTTGGGAGCAGAAATTAAAACCCTGAATGACAAGTGCCCTTTCACAGTGAGGGGTCCCCTGAAAGGAGGCAAAACAACAGTAGACGGAATTAGCTCCCAGTTTGTTACTGCTTTGCTTTTTGCAGCACCTCTGGCGGAAAATGATACGGAAATTGAAGTTAAGAACCTGCATGAGAGATCATACGTGGAAATCACCCTGGACTGGCTGAGAAGGCAGAATATTGTATTTGAACAAAAAGGTCTGGAATGGTTCAAAATTAAAGGGAAACAGAAATATAAGGCATTTGACCTGAAGATCCCCGCTGATTTTTCATCTGCAACATTTGCTTTATGTGCTGCTGCAATAACTCAGTCCGAGGTACTGGTTAAAGGCCTTGATTTTTCTGATCATCAGGGAGATAAAAAAGTATTTGAATATTTGCAGAAAATGGGTACGCAGGTGCATCATGAAAAAGGAGGGGTCAGAGTTATCGGGAAAGAGCTTACGGGAATGGAAATTGACATGAATGACACACCTGATGCATTGCCTGCTTTGGCGGTTGTCGGATGTTTTGCCAAAGGGAAAACAAGGTTGTATAATGTAGAACAGGCCCGGTTAAAAGAATGTGATCGCATCAGCGCTATGACGAAAGAACTTCGCAGAATGGGTGCAAAAATAGAAGAATTCAAAGACGGATTGAGTATTGAATACAGCAGATTGTCAGGTCAGGAAGTACATGGTTATCACGATCACAGAATGGTAATGGCCCTGGCAATAGCCGGCATGGCATCAGAAGGAAAAACCATCATCGATACAGCTGAATCTGTTAATGTAACATATCCGTCGTTTTTTGATGATTTCAAGTCCATTGAAGCCAGAATAGATCAAATTAATTAAACCAAATACATAGAGTTATGTTAGGATGCACATATGGAACTTTATTTAAAACCACCGTAGCCGG
>JAFGQO010000179.1 GCA_016935615.1 Bacteroidales bacterium | reverse complement strand
TAATTGAATATCAGAGTTTTGTGAATTCTTTGAGTCTTCGGGACTTCGTGGCTATCTTAAAATATTTACCTTTTGAGACAACCCCTTCTTATGCTGTCCCGCCAAGATTCGAACTTGGGCAGGCAGAACCAAAATCTGCAGTGCTACCATTACACCACGGGACAAAATTGAGGTGCAAAGATAACAACAAAATTATATTGCTCAAAAGCTTTCGATTTGAGAATTTAGTTTTCTAACGGCACCAGATTGCCCTCCTTCATTATTAATATTGTTCCATATTGCAAATCTTCAGAAATGTTGTTTTCTTCTCTACCGAATACTGCATTTATATCAGCATTCAATACTATTTTCTGTTGCTCAGGAACAGAAAGGATTATTTTCATCCCGGGCATTTGCCATATACAATCTTCATCAATTGAAAAATACTCGTCCAACAACAAAATAGTATCGTTTAAAACCCAGTTGTATTCAATGTTTTCATTATAATCATCATTAAATCGGGGAATTACAGCAGTGTACTCCATACCAATTTCAGGTTTATCATTTTCAAATGATTGAATTTCCAACCTGGGATGGATATAGCAGACTTCATCGTAATTGCTGTGTAATATTTCCCTGCCAAAAAAAGAATAATATTCCATGCCGCGATTTTTCCATTTATCCCGTCCCAAACCAATATACAATGTACTTTTTGAAGAAATATTGATTGTTTTATAGTCGTTTTGTTTGTAAGAATATGAAATTAGTTTATTGCCCGAAGCAACAGAAGCAATTACAAATACCAGAGCAAGAACCCAAAAAGTCCAGGCAAAAGCAGAAAGGACAGGAGTGTGTGATTTTACACCAAAAATTAATTTCAGGATCCCGATGAATAAAGCAACAACCGGAATCAATAGTACCAAAGACAATGCAAGTCCCATAAGAGAAAAACTATTTACAAAAGGAATGATATATTCATTGATAGGCAAATGCGGAATGTGCCAATCAAAGAATACCCCTCCTGAAAACAGGGAAGTAATCAGCGCTATGATAAATGCTATGCCTGCAATTGCCAAAGCAACTCCAAAAATCACAAGAACCACTTTCAGAATAACAAGCAAAACATTGCCAATTACAGAAAGTGTCTCAGCAGCCGCATGTTGAGCCTTTTTATAAGATTCAGATTTGGACAGGTTATTCAGATTGTCCTTCACCTTTGTAAATTCCTTTTTTACTGATTGCTGAATATTTTCAATTGTCACTGGTTGCCCCTTCATTTGAAGTTTCTGAGATGTTGTACGTGCCACGGGTATTGCAATCCACATCACCAGATAGGCGAGAAATCCAATGCCATCAAAGAAAAGGAGGATAATAAAAGCAAGCCTTATCCATACAGGATCAACATTGAAATAGGAGGCGATTCCACTGCATACTCCACCTATAATGTTGTTATCAAGATCTCTGTATAATCTCCTGTGCTGCCTGTTAAATGTAGAAGCATTCTCACCCGGATCCCGAGCCTCCTGTTCATGTTCATTATCTTCAGACATTTTCGTTTCACGAGCAAAGTCGTCAGCAGTGCCCATCATCTGAATCACTTCTTCAATATCTGAAAGCGAAACGACCTGCTTGGCAGTACCAAGTTTATCCTCCAGAATTTCTGCAATACGTTGTTCAATATCCTGCAGTATTTCTTCTGCCTCCTCCGAAGTTTTCTGAAAATATCTTTTCAACGAATCCAGGTACTCTTTTAATTTCTCAAAAGCATCTGCATCCAGATCAAAAAGTCGCTGGTTCAAATTTATTTTTATTGTCTCTTTCATGATTTCAAGGGTAATTATTTGGAGTTTTTAATTGCTTTTACCGCATCTACCAATTCATTCCATGCAATATCAAGTTCCTTTAAAAAATCTTTACCTTCACTGGTCAATGCATAATATTTTCTTGGAGGTCCCTGTGTCGATTCCTCCCACCTGTAACTGAGAAGTCCTGAATTTTTTTGACGTGTAAGCAAAGGATAAAGTGTGCCTTCAACCACAATCAATTCTGATTCTTTCAGCCGATTAATAATATCTGATGCATACGCATCCCCCTGATCCAGAATTGAAAGGATACAATATTCCAGTATTCCTTTCCGCATCTGAGCTTTTGAATTTTCAACCTTCATATGATCTTTCCTTATTTCTTTTGAAAACTTCTTTTAACATTTTCAAATTCCTGCCTGAAGAAATCCACAATATTTGACAAATTCACAGCTTCACCGCGCATTTCAAGCTTCTGTGCAACTGTGTTTGCTTCAGGCAGTACAATCCATAGTATCAAATAAATCAATACTCCTGCCATCCCAAAAATGGCCAGTATAACGAATATAAGTCGGACAATCGTCGGATCAATCCGCCAATAAGCAGCCAAACCGCTACATACGCCACCAATTATCCTGTTATCCGGATCCCGAAACATCCTTCTGTAACTCCGGCTTTTTGAGCTGTATTCTCTTTCTGTTGTTTTGCCTGAAATATCTTCCGGATTTCCCATGATCCGAATAACATCCTCAACTTCATTCAAGGTAATAACCTGCTTGTTACTGCTAAGTCTTTCACTGAAAAGTTCTGCGATCCGGGTTTCAATATCCTGGTAGATCTCTTCTCCTCCATCAACAGATCTTAATTCATTTTTTACCTTATCAAGGTATATTTTAAGTTTATCATACGCATCCTCGTCAATATGATAAACCATTCCACCTAAATTAATTGTCATTGTTTTTTTCATGATTTTAATTTACTAGTTTGCCAATACAATATGTTTTTTAAATTTCCACTCTATAGTACCATCATCCGTTAAATTACTATCTTCATCTGACACCATTTCAATGATTGGTTTTTGTTTTACCTCTTCATTTGTTTTCTCTGGTTCTTCAATTAATGAAATACTATCTTTATCCTTCAAACTGATCTGGTATTCTTTATTCACTCTTTTTGGTGTACAGATAGCCAAACAACAGAACAGCACGAACAAAAGAGAATATATTTTTAAAATACACATGTATGTAATAATTTTATAATACAAAGATATATAATTTTTTTAGTACTATGCAATACATAGTACCATATTTTTTTTATTATTTGACTTTGAAATGATGAATATTGAAGGTAACTTATTGAAAATGAGAGTTGAATTAGCAGATCCTGTCCAATATTTTCTCAGGTTGGGCCAGGAAGAGATCTATATGAATGATCTGATCAACAGACATATTGAATTGAATTACCACAAAAAAATACATTGCATCAAATGTGGGAGGATTACTTCAAAATCATTTGCCCAGGGGTACTGTTACCCTTGCTTCAGATCAGCCCCCGAGACCGAAGAATGTGTTTTACATCCCGAACTGTGTCTTGCCCACGAAGGAATAGCCCGCGATATTCAATATGCAAAAGAACACTGTCTGATTGATCACTATGTATATCTATCTTTCACAAGCGGTATAAAAGTAGGTGTAACACGTTATACTCAAATACCTGTACGTTGGATTGATCAGGGTGCAATTGCTGCTATTAAACTTGCCCAGACTCCCAATCGTTACACTGCAGGATTGATAGAAGTTGCATTAAAATCTCATTTTAGTGACAAAACCAATTGGCAAAATATGCTAAGAACCAATGAAATGAAGGCAGATCTTTTACAGGAAAAAAAGAAAGCTTTAAGCAATATTCCTGAGAATTTCAAATCTCTGATTGCTGATGATGATTGGATTACAACGATTATCTACCCTCATCGGAATGTTACTGGCAAAATATCAAGTATTAATTTAGATAAGAATAACTATTATTCTGGTAACTTAATAGGTATTAAAGGACAATATCTTATATTTCATGATGGGAATGTTATAAACATCAGGAAATATGGCGGATACCTGATAAATTTAAAGTATTAAATTATGTAAAATTAATTATACAATTGTTAAACAATTACTTATTATTTTCCTTTATAAAATTCCCCGCCACAGGCAGGTAAACCGGCAGGCAGGTTCGATCAGAACATTTCATTTCGCAAAACTCATGAAATTTTAGTCTCACGAATAAAACTTTTATAAAACACCGGAACCATTATAAGTGTAAGCATTGTTGAAACCAGAAGGCCTCCTATTATTGTCCACCCCAAAGGAGCCCAGAGAGATCCGCCTCGCAGCGTCAATGGCAGCAATCCTCCAATGGTGGTAAATGAAGTGAGTATAATGGGTGTAAAACGGGTTTCACCTGCAATCTGAAGAGCTTCAGGTATGGATTTCCCCTGGCTCCGAAGTATATTTGCATAATCAACAAGGATTATGGAATTGTTGACAACAATTCCAACAAGACTGGTAAATCCTATAAACGCAGTGAAAGAAAATGTATTCCCCGAAAGAAGCAATGCCCAAATCATTCCTATTGCTGCAAATGGTAATGCAATAAAAATAATAACCGGCTGGGAAAATGACCGGAATTGAAGAACAAGCACTGCAAAAATTGAAATAATTGCAATAATTGCTGCAGTAGATGTCCCTCCAAAAGTTTCACTCCTGCTTTCGATCTCTCCGCCAATATGATATCCATACCCTGATGGAAAAGGATACGACTCCAGTTTTTCCAATACCGGAGCCATCACATCATCAATTGAATATTCTTTTTCTACATCCGCCCTTATCTCAGCCGTACGCTCCGAATTGTACCTGGTAATAATACTGGGTGATTGTCTGAATTCAATTCCTGCAAGCTGATTCAAAGGTATCATTTTCCCCTTTAAAGATTTGACAAATATTTTATCAACATCTTCAAGTCGTATTTTATCTTCGAAAGGCAGACGTAAAACAATGTTGTATTCTTTTCCGTCCTTGTCTCTGAATTTTGATACGGGTGTTCCTGTTATGGCAGTTCGTATTGTCTGATCAATGAAATGAACAGGCACTCCAAAGAGGTTTGCTTTCTCACGATTTATGTTAAAATAGAGATCAGTCTTGTTTTTGGTAAAAGCATTCTCAAGATTTATTATACCATCCTGTTTTTTGAGAAAATCTTCAATTTCTGTTGAAATTTCATGCAATTTATCCAGACTTTTCCCTGTAAGATAAATCTGAACAGGTGCTGCGATAGGGGATCCTTGTTCAAATTCCTTTATACTGATCCTGGCTCCGGGATACCCGGCAAAAGTATTTCTTAACCTGGCAATTAAAGCATCAAACTCTTCCGGATCATAGTCTTTCGTCTCAATATAGATTTCAGCTATATGTGTTTTAAAATTTTCCGGAAAGACATTGTAGTAAATTCTGGGATTCCCATGTCCTATATTGGTAGCATAATATTTGATCTCAGGTGTAGTATCCAGCACTGATTCAACATATTGGGCAATTTCATCGGTCTTATCCAGATCTGTTCCGTCAGGAAGCCTGATTTTAATTAATAGATTTGGTTGTTCGGCTTTCGGAAATAAGCTAAATCCCACAAAAGTAAAAGCATACATAGATAGAATAAACACCAAAAGAGATATAACAATAACCTGCCAGCGATTTCTGAGTGCATATTGCAGACTTTTACGGTAGGGACCCTCAATAAATTTTAACAGCAGTTTTTTAAATCTGTTATTTTCCTCTTTTTCAATTGCTTTCTTACTTCCTTTAAACAGCTTGCTCGTAATCATTGGAGTTAGTGTAAGAGCTATTAGCAACGAAATACTAAGTGTGGCAATTATAGTTACCGGCAAACTTCTGATAAACAAACCAGCCTGATAAGGCATCATGGCAATTGGTACGAAAGCAAGAACAGTAGTTAAGGTCGCACTGACTACGGGCCAGCCTATTTCGGAAGCTGCTGCTATAGAAGCATCACGTGGTATTAAACCTTTCGAAATATGGCGGTTTATGTTTTCAACCATCACAATGGAATTATCAACCAGTAATCCGAGAGCAACAACCAGGGCAGCAATAGAAATTTGTTGCAATCCATATCCAAAAGCGTATACAATACTCAGACCAATAAGTATGGATAATGGAATAGCGATGATTACAACCATGGAGGATCTGAATCCGAGAGCCAGAAGAATAATCAATCCTACAAGGATAATACCCTGTATCAGATTCCACATAAATCCATTGATGCGGTTATTAACTCCTATGGTCTGATCGAATACATATTCCAGCCGATAATCTTTATCCATTGAAGAAGCAAATTTTCTGATTTCGGCTTTCGCATCCTCTGCAATATCCAGTACATTTAATCCTTCTATTTGTTTAACAATCACAAATACCGTCTTTTGTTTCCCTGAAGTATCTGCTTCCGGAAAGCGCACAAAATACTTGATATCCTCATGATCAAAATTGACTTCCGCAATGTTTTCCAAATATATTAGTCTCCCCATATAGGAATTCACAACTGTTCTGCGAATTTGCTCAAGATCACCAAATGCACCGCTTGTTTTAACGGAAAACACTTTATCTCCAAGTTTCATCGTTCCTCCGGGGATGTTGGCATTATTACTAAGAATTGCACCTGCTACATCATCAACACTAATATTCATTCCGGCCATTTTCTCAAAATCGAGAGAAATTCTTACTTCCTGTTCAGGACATGCAACAATCTCAACCTTTTTTACTCCATTTACCCGTTCAACTTCCTTTTTAAGTATTTCAGCCTGATATTCCAGTTCCCGGTATGAAGCATTTTCAGATATCAAAGCTAACTGCAGCATGGCCACATCACTGGTTGACCACTGGGTTACCTGAAGGTCTATGATCTCTTCCGGGAGCTTGTTGCGTATACTATTGACCTTTTGAACAACTTCTTCGTATTTTTTATCTGCATCGGCTTGAAAATCAAACTCTACGGAAACCGAAGCTATGCCATCAAACACTGTTGTGTTTATCCTTTTGATTTCATCAAGTTCATTTACGGCTTCCTCAATAGGCAAAGCCACCAATTCTTCCATATCAACCGGATTCGCACCCGGATAAACTACAAGAACAGAAACTCCCGGTATAACAATTTCCGGATTTTCCGTTTTGGGCATGCTGATAAAAGCCTGAATACCCGCAAATAATAAAATCGCAAATACAATCAGTGTAAACTGATAATAATCAATGGCAATTTTCGATAATCGCATAATCTTCCGGATTAATCTATTATTTCTATTTTCGTATCAGATTCCAGATAATCTGCTCCGTCAGAAATGACCGTATCCTGCAGATCAAGACCTTCGTCAATACAAATCAGGCTATCTGATATATGAAGGATATGAATCTTTCTTTTTTCAACTCCACCGCTTTTTACCAGATAGACATATCCGATCATATCATCAGCGTCATGTATATTATGCACAGGAAGTGCCAGGTATTCCTTTTCCCGTGACGGACGTATTTTGACTTTCCCGATCAAACCACTGACAAAATCAGGATGTGCGTCAATTAAGCTGAGTTCCACTTCATAGGTGCCTGTATATGGATCGGAAGCAGTAGCAATTTCGGATACTACACTTTTAAATTGAGTTCCCGGAAATGCATCAAATGAGATCCACGCCGAATCATTGAAATTTACTTTTACCAGGTTAACATCGGATAAGGCCACCCTTAATACCCAGTCTCCTTTTTTTGATCCGAATAAAAACAAGGGATGACCGGCTGCAATGATCTCATTGCTTTCTGCCAGTTTTTTTAAGATTTTCCCATCGCATGGTGCTTCTATTACTGAGTATTTTTTATTGAACTCTGCGATACGCAGATTTGATTTTGCCAGCTCCAGGGCAGTTTGGGCATTTTGCAGTTCTTCGAGAGTAGTAACACTATCGTTGTACAGGTTTGTTGCCCGCCGCAAGTCCCGTTCTGCTTTTTCAGCACCCAGCCTGGCCTGATTTACATGCGCTTCAATTTCCGAAAGATCAAGCTTTGCCAACGTTTGTCCTTTTTTTACCTCATGCCCCTCGTCAGTGTAGATTTTTTCAATAACACCCCCTGTTTTAAAGCTTAATTTTATTTCAGATTTGGAAGAAAGTATCCCTGATGTTCGAATTGGAAATGCTGTTTTTATTTTTCGCGGTTGAATTACTTTTACCGGAATTTTCTCAGTATACATCTCTGCATTTTCAGAATTCCTGCACGAAAAAATGACCACTCCTGATGCCAGGAACAGAAATAAGAAAAGCTTATTAATTATTTTGTTTTTTAATTTAGGTAGCATATATTATTAATTTAAATATTAATGTTTTATAATTATTAATTTAATTGTCTTTCTGCGGTTACTCTTTCTAATTCAGCCTCTTTTATTTTGTATTCAAACACAGCGATGATCAGGTTTTGTTTGCTCCTGGTCATGATTGTTCGTGCATCGGTGTATTCAATCAGCCTGGCCTGGCCAATTCTGTATTTTTCCTCAATAACCTGGTATGCTTTTTCTGCAGCAGTAACCTGTATGCCCGCAGCATTAATCGCTTCACGGGCAGCATTTAAATCATAATAGGCATTAATAATCTGCAATTCAATCTGCTTTTCAAGTTCCTGCTGTCTTAGATTAATCTGTTCACAGGCTATTTTTGCATGCTGGATATCCGCCCTGTTTTTAAGCCCCTGGAACAAATTCCATCTTAAAACCACCGAAGCAAGAAGAAAATCATCCTTATCAGAAAACGAATATTCTTCTCCCTGAAATCCATAATCTATTGCAAGAAATAAATTGGGATAATTCGCTGATCGGGCAAGTTTTGTAAACTTTTCATTTATAGCTGAATAGGACTGAAGCTTGTTTATTTCTTCCCTTGCGCTTAATCCACCTGATATTTTCTGATCAATGTCCCCTGTCAGATGAATTTCAGGGATTTCTTCTCCTTCAGGTATTTTAATCTCCGAATTCAATGACTTATTAAGAAGAAAATTAAAGTATGATCTTGCAGCCTGGTGCTCTTTCTCAGCTGATGCTTTCACCAGGTATACATTTTGCAATTCAGCCTCCGAACGATATACCACATCCTGTGTGACTTTATCATTTTCATACAGGCTTTTTGATACCCTCAGATTTTCTTTTAGAAGTCCTGTTGTTTCATCCACAAGCTTCAAAAGATATACCGTCATCAGATAGCCGTAATAAGCCGATTTGATTTCTTTAATCAGTTCTCTCTTATAGATAGAAAGATTGGCAGTTTCGATATGGGTTTGCTGTTTTTTGATTTGATAGTTGTAAATAACCTTCGGACTGTATACAGGTTGTGTCAGACTGAGCTTAGTTTCGTGTTCATTCGGACGGTAAAATTCAAATTCCTGATTTTCCAGGTATGGAAAAACAATGTTATCCTGCAATTCATTAAGCGTGGCATAGACCGGATTTAACATATCTCCAACAGGAAATTCAATGGTTCTCCCTCCGCGAGCAACAGTGTATCTGGCATTCAAACTCAGATCCGGATAGAATAATCCTCTTGCAGATCGTAAAGACTGAATGCTTTTGGCATAATCTGCCTTAATTTGTTGAAGAGCCAGGTTGCTTTGAATCCCTTCTTGGATATAATTTTCTACTATTTGTTCCTGTGCATTGATATGCATACAAATGACTGCCAAAAAACCAAATGTTATACTTCTATGTTTTTTCATTGTTTAATATTCCATTTAAAGCAATTTTGAGATGACTTTCTATAATATCTTCTTTCGTAACACCGATAAGTTCAAACAAATCTCTTTTCAATGTAATGACTTGTAAAACCCCCATTATCTGTGCCCACAGAGTGCTGCTTAAGGCATTTACAGGCATGTCATTACGTATCATGCCCTGTTCAATTCCCTGTTCAACATATTTTGTCAGAAGATGAATCGGAGAATCGTGGATAAACGCGTATTTAATTTGTTCCTGATCAAGATTCAGATTATTCAGGTTACATGCCTGGAAAAAAAGAATGGAATGAGCGGCTTCATGTTCCTCTTCACAATGCTTAACAAATATGTTTGCCATAATTAATAAGTTTTCTACGGCATTGTTCTTTTCATCCATCGCATTAACCATATCATTGGCAACTTTTTTCATGTGCTTCTGTGCAATTTCCCAGTGGATTTCTTCCTTGCTTTTAAAATACAGATACAAAGTTCCTTTACTTAGTTCGGCTTGTTCAGCCACATCATCCATTGTGGAATTATCAATTCCTTTTGTAAAAAACACTTTTTCCGCAGCCACCAATATTTCTTCTCTGCGCCGTTGTTTTTCTCTTTCTTTCCGCTCTATTATTCCCATTTTACACTTTATTTTAAAATATGACTAATAGTCATATTTTTGGCTAAAGTATAGTATTTTTATACAACTCCAAATAAAATCCGAAAAAAATATAGTTGACTTAAAAAGACTGAATATTACATTGTTTCGAAGTCTCCAGTATAAAAAATGCCGTTTCATCCAAACAGAAACGGCATTTATACTATAATTACTCCTGATGATTTTATACTACTCCCTGGGCAATCATGGCATCTGCTACTTTTATGAATCCGCCAATATTAGCTCCATTCACATAATTTATAAATCCGGAAGAATCTTTTCCATATTTTACACATGTTTCATGAATATTTTTCATGATGTGCTGCAGTCTTTCGTCCACTTCTTCCCTGGTCCAGGGTAACCTCATGGAGTTTTGGGTCATTTCAAGCCCCGAAGTTGCAACACCGCCTGCGTTTGCAGCTTTTCCCGGACCATACAGGATCTTAGCTTCCAGGAATACTTCAACAGCCTCAGGAGTTGAAGGCATATTGGCTCCTTCCGATACAATAAAACACCCGTTCTTTACAAGTTCTTTTGCATCTTCTTCATTGATTTCATTTTGCGTAGCACTGGGGAATGCAAGATCACACTTTACATTCCATGGCCTTTCTCCTTCAACGTATTTTACTTTGAACTTGTCGGCATATTCTTGTATCCTTCCTCTTTTAATGTTTTTCAGTTCCATTACATACTGTAACTTTTCCATCGATATCCCATCGGGATCATAAATAAATCCTGCAGAATCGGATAATGTGACCGGTTTTCCTCCAAATTGCAATAATTTCTCAACGGTGTATTGGGCAACATTGCCTGAACCTGATACAACAGCAACTTTTCCTTTTATCCCTTCATTCCTGGTTTTTAACATCTCGTTAGCAAAATATACAGCACCATATCCTGTTGCTTCCGGACGAATAAGACTTCCTCCCCATTCAAGACCTTTTCCTGTTAACACTCCTGTAAATTCATTTACAATCCTTTTGTACTGACCGAATAAATACCCTATTTCTCTGCCCCCAACACCGATATCACCCGCAGGCACATCTGTATCCTGCCCGATATGACGTTGAAGTTCAGTCATAAAGCTTTGACAAAACTTCATGATCTCATTGTCTGATTTTCCTTTAGGATCAAAATCCGAACCTCCTTTACCACCTCCCATCGGCAAAGATGTCAGACTATTTTTAAAGACCTGCTCAAAAGCAAGGAATTTTAAAATCCCCAGGTTAACAGTAGGGTGAAAGCGTAATCCTCCTTTGTAAGGACCTATTGCACTATTCATCTCTATGCGAAATCCCCTGTTTACCTGTATTTCACCATTATCATCCACCCAGGGCACCCTGAACATCAACACTCTTTCCGGCTCGGTCATTCTTTCAAGAATTTTTGTCGATTTGTATTTGGGATTATCTTCAATAAAAGGCCAGAGAGATTCAATTACTTCCTGCACTGCCTGATGAAATTCGGATTCTCCCGGATTCCTGGCAATAAGTTTCGCCATAAATTCATTCACCTTGACATCTAAAATATCACTCATTGTATGTTTTTTTAGTTATGGAATTCATCATAGGAAACCCTGAATTTCTTATCTCATGAAAAAAAGCATAAGATTAACAGGCTTCCCCTTATAATGGCCGAAATGTAAATAACTTTTAAGCAACTGAAATCATTCTAAGAATGATTTCCGTGATTCTCTTAGAATATTCCGAGATTTTCTTATAACTGACTTTTATATTTCTATGATATTGTTTTTTATTGCAAATTTCAGCAGATCAACCGTAGTTTTTAAATTCAGTTTCTGCATGATATGATTTTTATGGGATTCAACTGTTCTGACACTGATAAACAATTTATCTGCTATTTCTTTATTGGTATTGCTTTCACCCCATAATCTGACAATTTCAACTTCTCTTGAACTTAAGTTGCCGATACTGCTATTGACCTTATCTTTTGTCTGAAGTCTGGAAATATATTTGTTTAATAACAAATGAGTAATAGAATTGCTGTAATAATCATGCCCGTTCCGCAGTGCATAGATTGCCTCCAGAAGTTCTTTTCTGTCTGAATCACTTGCCAAAAATCCGTTTGCCCCGCTTTTTATGGTTTTTAAAATCATATCTTCTTCGTCATTGGCTGAAATAATCAATATCCTGAGTTTTGGGAATTTATTACGAATCTCAAAGATCAGGTTCGATATTGATACATCAATTTTATGCAAATTGATTAACAAAACATGAATAAGTGATGAATTCAGCTTTTCGAAAAGTATTTTTTCTGATGTTGCAGTGATTGCAACTTGTATATCTTTAGTATCGGATAATAATATGCTTAATCCTTCCTGAACCAGTTTTTGTTCATCAAATATTCCTATGTGAATTACACTCATTTGATTCAGTTATTATACAGTATGGCTGCTTTTTTCATCTTTCCATTCATAAAGACAGACAAAGGTTTGTCAAACCTGATATGCCTGAAATATTTCGTCCTGTTCAAGATTTTTTGTTTATTCAAAACGTCCCATTTGATAAATTCCGTTGTCGAGGAATCCCAGACTGAAAAATATCCAATGTTCATTGATGTTACATTGTGAAAAAAGTGTGACCCTAATGATGAATCAAGCGGAAAATCAGCAAGACTTGTTTCGACAATTACTTTCGCATTTGAGATTTGTCCCCAATTCACGGGAATCCCAAGAAATCTGTCACTGGTTCCCCATCTCCCGGGACCTATTAATATATATTGTTTGTTCTTTTTGCTCATTTTATTGTTCAACAATTCAATTTCCCTCACCATTTCATACGTTTTCATTTTATCAAAACTGGACAAATCAATATAAATAATGTCTTGAATCTGGGTTATTTCTCCATTGCCCAGACTGGATTCAGTATACAGGATCATTTTTGATTTATCCAGAGTATTGAAATCTATATTATAACTCTGTTGATTGCCAACAAGAGGTTTTACCTGAAGCAGATAAAAAGAAGGTAAATTGTTAGCTGAACGGTTCAGGTCAACAGCATATTCTATTTCAACAGGCGCACCCAAAGCATCTTTAATCGTGTTAAGCATAATTTCAATGGTTTCAGCAAGAGGCAAATAGTTAAACCAAAGTATATCAGTAAAATTTAAAACCCTCGCCCCCTGAATGCTCAGACCAGGCTCAAATCTATCATTTGATGCATTGTATACCGAAACACAATGTTTCAGGGTCCCATGTTTTTCTGCTTCCGAAATATCAATCAGAGATAAAGATGCAAGTTCTCCTTCATTGATATAATCAATGTCTTTTTTCCCCAGATCCAATACATAAAATTTCAACTGCGAACTGTTTAACAGGTCCTTTTTTGTATAGGTTTCAATCTGAGGGTATTTCGGTGCAAAACGATAGGCCTTGTTCCCGCCGACAACATAAGTCCCCAGTCCCAGCGCAATAACAGCGAATCCTTCTTCCGGACTCATATGAGCCATCGTATAATAATTATAGGATTGGGCAATTCCGCTAATGTGCGGATAATAATAATTCTCATATCGGGATCCGACCAATTCCTGTAAAACAATGGCCATTTTTTCTTCTTCTATTTTATGATGTATGGCTTTAAAATAGGACCTTGCATCATCAGAATATATTGAAGCATATACAAGTTTTATCGCTTTTTCCAGACTTTTTAGGGTATTCTCCTTATCCAACGGATCATTGGGAAGAATGTATGTGTCAAATACTCCGGCAAATGGCTGAGAAACAGAATCTTCAAGCAGACTTGAAGATCGTACGGCAATCGGTTTATCAATTTGATCAATAAAGAATTCCAGTTTTTCAATAAGTTGTTTTGATAATTTCCCTGCTATAAACCGTTGCCTTATTCCTTGGTATGTATTTTCCGATTGAATGATCGTATCATACAACTTATTTTTCTCCAGGAATTCTTCAAATTCATCCGTGCCAATGATAACAGTTTTGGGCGTACGGATATTGATTTTATTTGTCAGGTCAGAAAAATCATAATTATAGATAAATGCATTAATAAAAGCCAGCCCTCTCCCTTTCCCTCCGAAAGAGCCTCCTGAAAATCCCACGATATGTTTCTCATCTAATGTTGCAGTTTCATCAAAGTACAATACTTTCCCTTTCTTCTTTTCATCTTTGTATTTGGCCAGTGTTTCAAGAAAAAATTTCCTTGATTCTTTTACATTATTGAAGTCACCTATTTTTAACGGATTAAGAGTTTTGGCCAATTGTATCTCGCCACGCATCATTAGCCATAAAGAAAACTGGTTTTCAAGAGCATGCAAATAAAACGATTCATCAGGAATCTCATGCAGCAAGGTTTCAAATTCCCGCAGAGACTGAGCTACCGCAATAGCTTTCCCGTTTTTATCTCTAAAAATAAAATCTCCAAATCCTAAATATTGATTGAGGAAGTTTTTCAAATCATTTAACAGGGTTTCGGAGTTTTTATTGATAAACCATGCTCCCAGTTTTTTGGCCAGTTGCCTGTTTTTATTATCGGAAGATTGCAACACAATAGGAAGGTTCAGAATATGAGATTTAATGTAGTTGATAAATTTTAATCCTGCCTTTTTATCAATTTTCCCTTCTTTTTCAAATTCTACATCAGAAATTACACACAAAATAAAATCTTTGTACTTATTAAAAATAAAGAGTGCATCCTCATAATTTCTTGCAAGAAGAATTTTCGGGCGCGATCTCATCTTCGCTATTTTATCAAGTTCTCTTTTTTCAACTTCCGGCAGCAATTGCTGAACCTGTTCAAAAACAATTGAATAAAGCATTTGCAGGTATTTGGAATAATACTGCGCCGAATCTTCAACAAGAAGGATAACACGAACCAATCCTATTTTTGTATCGTTATCAACATTTACCCTGTCTTCAATAGATTTTACAATGGAGAAAAAGATCTGTGAATTTCCACTCCATATAAAAAGTTTATCTATTGATTTTACTGACGGTACTAACTCTTCAAAAAACTGGATGTTGCTTTTTTGATTCAACAACAAATACACCAGAAGATCAGGTTGTTTCTGTTTTATTTTCCTGCTTAGCCTGACGGGTGTCTCCTTATCAATCCCGACCATCAGGATCACGAGATCGAAATGTGCTGTATCCAGTAATTCAAGAGCTTCTTGAGAAGAAGTAACTCCAGTGATCCTTGGAAGCGAGAAAAGACTATACTGATAAATCTCTCCCATAAATTGCTCAAAAAAGCCATCTTCTGTCTGAAGTGTAAATGCATCATATAAGGTAGCAACAAAAAGTATTTCTTTCACCTTATATTTCATCATATCCAGATAGATATATTTATCAAGTATTTGTTGATTGAAGAAAAGCTGGAGGGGTTGTTTGTTCTTAACCAGAGAATCTCTGTATTCATTCGGTTTGCTTTTTTTTGTGATGTCTAAAAGTTTTCTCCTGAATATTTCTCTTCCTTTATAATCGTTCAAATACCCACAGATCAACTTGCTGATATTTATGAGCAGATTTCTTTCTTCCCTGAGAAAAGGACCTTCATATTCCTTTGGAAATTCTTTTAAGTAAAACACTTCAATGATTCCTTTTTTATTGTCTATCGTAGTAAAGCTTTCCGATTGGGACCAAATTGTATCAGTAAACAATTTGCTGGTGTATATCTCACCTTCAAAAGTAATTCTTACCGCAGTAAAACCAGGATATTGCCATGATCTGGGAAGCATTTTGCATATGCTCTGAAAAGTTTCATTAATTGTTTTGCCTTCAGCAATTATCTGCGAAGTGGCATTGATCGCTTTGAGTTCTTTTACACGTTCTTTATTCTGGTTTAAAAGTGTACTTAACACTTCTCGGGTAGCAGATCCTGCAATAAGGTTGGATATGTTTATCAACAGATCCCTCTCTTCTTTTAAAAACGGTCCTTCATCGGCTTTTGGAAATGACTTTAAATAAAAAATTTCTATGCAGCCTTTTTTATTTGTCGGGGTTTTGAAATCCTGTTTCTGTACCCATCGTGTCATTTTAAAATTGCGACTGGTAAAATTTTTGCCGTCATAACTTATTCTGACTGCAGTGTATTCAGGATATTGCCATGCTTCGGGCAAAACAGTACAAATCGATATCAATGATTTTTCAATGGATTTATTTTGTTTTAGAATATTTGAGGTTTGATTGATGCCTTTTAATTCTTTAAGACGTTCTGTATTCTGAATGAGTAATTCCTGTAAGTTCTTCTTTGAAACAGTACCTGAAATAATAGCTGCAAGGTTATCAATCAAATTTCTCTCTTCCTCCAGAAATGGCCCCTCAAACAGTTTCGGATACTCTTTCAGGTAATAGATCTCAATGCTCCCTTTTTTGTTATCAGGAGTTTCGAAATATTGTTTTTGAAGCCATGGTGTTTCTTCGAATTTTTTGCTTCTGAATACTTTATCATCATACGTTATTTTTGCTGCCGTATCCTCAGGATATTGCCATGCTTCAGGCAAAAAAGAACATATTCTTTGAAGGGATTCCTCCAATGTCTCTCCTTTGCTTAATATATCAGTGGTGCGATTGATCCCTTTAAGTTCTTTAATCCTTTCTGTATTTTCCAGGTGTAATTTTTCGAGATGGAATTGTGCAATTGTCCCGGCAATTAAAGTTGTTATATTGTCTAAAAAACTATCCTCTTCCAATAAAAAATCACTTCCTTCATGTTCAATAAATTCTTTTGAAAAAAAAAGTTCAATTGAATAAGGTATCTTATTAACAGTTTCGAAAGACCGTCTTTTCAACCATTGAGATTCCTGAAAGTTCTCACTCTGAAATGCAAATTCATGAACACAAATTTTAACTGAAATGCCTTCAGGATACTTATAGGCTCCCGGTAGTAAATTGCAGATCTGTTGAATAGATAATTCGAACGATTTGTTGTCATGCAAAACTTTCAGAATATTGTTTAACACGATTAGTTCTGAATATTCCTTATTATTTATATCTTTTTGCATATAAGATTAATAAATTATATTATCTCATCAATTAATTTAACAAAATAAAAGATCTTACCCCAAAAATTATGTTCGGATATTTCGCATTTTATCCGATAATGATTATCACGTATATTTAAAGCCGGAAACAATGCTTCGGATACTTATCGATACAATCCGTAAAGAGCAAATCATTTATATTGTACTAATTTATTACTAATAATATAATATTGCTTCAATATATTGCAAAATCATCTGTATGGTTGATCATAAAATTCTCGAATAATTTCTGCATTTGAGAATTGTTATGTGGGAGATAGAAAAAGCTCAATTGCTGACTTCAATGATTGATTGTTGTTATATTTAAGCAATATGCTGCATGTGATGCATATTCTTCAATGTGATGTACAATGAGCAGAAAATTATAGATTGTTTATGAGAAAAACACTGAAATCAATTGTTCCGCTAATATATAATACAAAAAAAATTTCCTGTTTTCTTTGCAGAGAAAGAGAAAATAATTTCAGTAAACTGATCTGGAATAAAGAAAGTCTATATCCGAAAAAGTATTTTCGCCCTTTTTAAGGGCGCATGAATGAACTAATCCTGAAATTTAATGTCAGAATAAAAAATTCAACCCCCCTCCAATGTAATGGCTACCAACATCCGTAACATTTATTTCCGTTTCAAATAAAAACAACATATAACTTTTTAAAGGAACTTCAATACCGATTGGAATCCATAACGGGATTAATGTGTCATCAGCAAAAATTACATCCATATCAAGGCCGGTGTACAAATCAACTGCTTTCCCCAACTGAAAGGTTAGTAATCCTGTGGCATCTAGCGCAAAATCTCCCCATGAATGAGCTCCTGCGGATAATGAAAAAACTTTGCCAAGGGCAAATTCAATGTCCCCTCCAAAATAGATATCATGCTCAAAAAGTCCAAGTTTAAGACCAAAATCAAGTCCATTGACAATCCCTGCCCCTGCATAAAGAAATAAATTTGGGCTTGTTTCTCCGTTAACATATACTCCCGGTTCGAAGCCTGCACTGAATTTTCCGGGTTTTAAAGTACCTGAAGTATTGAAAACCTGTGCATTACCAATTGTTATAAAGCTGCATAAACAAGTGAGAAAAATGATCTTTTTCATCATGACTTACTGGTTTGGTTAGTATTAAATTATGGATTAAATATACGAATGAATGAAAAAATAGTTGTTAAATAATGGAAATGTGCTGTATATAATTTCGGAACTCATAAGAGATGATCAAAGTCTTTCATTAAGAACCATTACAAAATAACTTTTTTTTCATTTCAGATAATCATGTACATTATCTGCTGCTTTTCGTCCGGCAGCAATAGCCCTGACAACCAGGCTTGCTCCCGAAACTGCATCTCCAGCAGCAAATACTTTTGATTGACTTGTCATGCCCTGATTGTTTGTTTTAATATTTCCACGCAGGTCCAGTTCAAGTTTTAGTTCCTTTGCAAGACCTTCATGAATGCAATGTTCAAATCCCAATGATAAAAGTATCAGTTCAGTCCGAATAATTTTTTTTGTTCCGGATTTTTCAATCATTTTAAAATTCCCATTTTCATCAATCCATTCTGCTTTCGCTACTTCTGCAGCTTTTACATTCCCTTTATTATCACTGATCAGTTTTGTTGTATTAAGACACCATTCTCTTTCACAACCTTCCAAATGCGATGAGGATGTTCTTAAAGTGTTGGCCCAGTATGGCCATGGATTATTCAATTCACGTTGTTCCGGAGGTTTTGGTAATATTTCTATCTGGGTGACACTTTTTGCTCCTTGCCTGATCGATGTTCCCACACAATCACTACCTGTATCTCCTCCTCCAATCACAAGAACATGCTTGCCCGCTGCATGAATTCTTTCTTTCTCATCGATTTGAATACCGGCAACTGCTCTGTTTTGCTGAGTCAGAAAATCCATAGCAAAATGAATGCCTCTCAATTCTCGTCCTTCGACATTCAGATCCCTTGGTTGCATGGCCCCGATAGCCAGAACAATGGCATCAAATTCTTTTAAAAGATCTGTTCCTTTAATATCAATGCCTACGTGACAATTTATTTTTATCTGTAATCCCTCTTCATAGAGTATATTTAGTCTTCTGTCAATTACACTTTTATTCAGTTTGAAATCAGGTATTCCAAACCGAAGAAGGCCTCCGGGTAATTCATCTTTTTCAAAAATGGTAACATAATGCCCCCATTTGTTTAAAAGATCGCCACATGCCAGACCTGCCGGTCCTGAACCTATGACTGCAATTTTCCTGTTTGTTCTGAATTCCGGGGGTAGAGGTTGTATGAATCCCAACTCGAAAGCTCTGTCGGAAGCAGTGCGCTCATTTTCCCGGATTGTAACAGGTTCCTGGTGAACATTCAGAGTACAGGCATGCTCGCAGGGAGCAGGACATATTCGTCCGGTAAATTCCGGAAAATTGTTGGTCACATGCAAACCTTCAATTGCAGTTTTCCAATCCCCCCTGTAAATTGCATCCTGCCATTCAGGCATATTGTTTGTTACCGGGCAACCCCATTGACAAAATGGCACACCACAATCCATGCATCGCGATGCCTGATCACGTCTGTCTTTGTCATCAAGAACTTGTTCAACCTCGCTATAATCTTTGATTCGTTCATGAAGAGGCCTGTAACCTGCCGGTTTTCGTCCAATTGTCATAAACCCTTTAGGATTTCCCATACTTTAAAGCTTTATACTAATCAATTGTGCCGATTTAATATTGAAAATGCGGTTCGTCTTCTGTTTCCTTGATTTGTTTATTTATTTTCTCCAGTTTCTGTTCTGCAAGAATTTTTTTATACTCAAATGGAATTACTTTCACAAATTTTGTCAAATATTCATCCCAGTTCACCAGAATATGTTCAGCAAGAACACTTCTTGTATAATTAAAATGATTGCTAATCATGGCCTGAAGTTCATTTTCATCATCACGGTCAACCACCTTCCCCAATTCTACCATCCCTTTGTTACAGAAATAATCAAAATTTCCTTTTATATCAAGTACATAAGCTACTCCTCCGCTCATTCCGGCAGCAAAATTCCTTCCTGTTTTTCCAAGTATTACTGCTGTTCCACCGGTCATGTATTCACAACAATGATCTCCTGCGCCTTCGATCACAGCTCTTGCTCCACTATTTCTTACACAGAATCTTTCACCAGCTACTCCTCTGATATATGCTTCTCCACTTGTTGCACCGTACAATATCGTGTTCCCGACAATTATGTTCTCTTCCGGTCTGAATGTTGATCCGGTAGGCGGAATAACAATAATTTTCCCGCCTGAAAGACCTTTGCCAAGGTAATCATTAGATTCTCCTTCTAAAAAAAAGTTGACTCCCTGCACAAGAAATGCACCAAAACTTTGACCTGCAGAACCATAGAATTTACAGGTAATGGAATCATTTGGCAATCCCTCCTCACCATATAATCTGGTAATCTCTCCTGAAAGCATAGCTCCGACAGTTCTATCAGTATTCTGAATTTTAAGCGAGAGCCAGACCTTTTGTTTGGCCTTAATTGCCTTATTTGCTCTTTTAATAATCTCATGGTCCATCAATTCATCAATCTTATGCTTCTGCAAACAGATACAATGTGTTGCATTTATTGTAGCTTCCGATGGCCGATAGAGTATCTTAGAAAGATCAATTTTTTTTGCTTTCCAGTGTTCAATATCAGTTCTTTGTTCAAGTAAATCCGCACGCCCGATAATATCTTCAAATCTTTTAAATCCAAGTTCTGCAAGTATTTCTCTTACTTCCTCTGCCAGAAAATGAAAATAATTCACAACAAATTCAGATTTGCCGATAAATCTTTTTCTTAACTCCGGATCTTGTGTGGCTACTCCAACAGGACAGGTATTCAGATGACATTTACGCATCATAATGCAACCTAATACGATCAATGCCGCCGTAGCAAATCCGAATTCTTCCGCTCCAAGCATACCGGCATATACAATATCTCTTCCGGTTTTCATCTGACCGTCAGTCTGTAACCTTACTCTGTCGCGCAGATTATTAATAACAAGTGTTTGCTGAACTTCTGATATTCCCAACTCCATAGGCAACCCGGCATGTTTGATTGAACTTAAAGGACTGGCCCCCGTACCACCTTCTGCTCCGCTTATTGTAATGCTGTCGGCATAAGCTTTGGCTACACCAGCGGCTATAGTGCCAACGCCTTTCTCAGAAACAAGCTTGACATTTATTTTTGCTTTTGGATTGGTGCATTTCAAATCAAAGATCAATTGTGCAAGATCTTCAATTGAATAAATATCATGATGCGGCGGGGGAGATATTAGTGTTATTCCCGGTGTGCTGTTTCTGATTTTTCCAATGATTCTGTCTATTTTATGTCCCGGCAATTGCCCTCCTTCACCCGGTTTGGCTCCCTGTGCAATTTTGATCTGAATTTCATCAGCATTTATCAAATAATTTGTCGTCACTCCAAATCTCCCGGATGCAACCTGTTTTATAGCACTTCTGGCAAAGGTTCCGTCTTTGCGCGGTTTAAATCTTTCAGGGTCTTCGCCACCCTCGCCGGTATTGCTTCTTGCCCCAATTCTGTTCATCGCAATCGCCAAAGCTTCGTGTGCTTCTTTACTGATTGAACCGAATGACATGGCTCCTGTTACAAATCGTTTAAAAATCTCTTCTACAGGTTCAACCTCTTCCAGTGGAATTGAATGTTTCTTTTTAAAATTAACACATCCGCGAAGAAACATTGGTTTCCTGTTTTCATTATCAACAAAATTGCTGAATTCCTTGTATTTTCTATAACTATTTGTTCGGGTAGCCCATTGCAATAATCCGATAGATTCAGGATTCCATCCATGTTTTTCACCATCCGTACGGTAATGATATATCCCTGCAGTTTTCAGAAACGATACATTTTTAACATCCGGAGTAAATGCTTCATTATGACTTATCAGCGTTTCTCTTGCGATCTCCTCAAGTTCCAGACCTCCGATCCGGGAATCAGTGCCGTTAAAGTACCTGTCGACCATTTTTTTATCCAGTCCTATCGCTTCAAACATTTGTGCACCGTGATAACTACGAAGTGTGGAAATACCCATTTTCGACATGATTTTTAATAATCCCTTATTCACTGACTTAATGTAATTCTCACGTGCAGTTACATAATCAATTTCAATATTCCCTTCCAAACATTGCTCTTCAATAATTGCGTAGGCAACATACGGATTGATCATACTTGCACCATATGCAATAAGAAGTGCAAAATGATTTACTTCGCGAGCTTCAGCAGTTTCCAACACCAATGCAACCTGTGTGCGTTTTTTTGTCCGGATCAGATGGTGATGAATGGTGGACGTAGCCAATAATGAAGGAATAGGTGCCATAGTTTCAGAAATTCCCCTGTCGGTCAGAATAATGAAATTTTTGCCATTTTCAACTGCCTGTTCTGCTTTCAGACAGATTTCATGAAGCGCGGTTTCCAATGCTTTTCCACAATTGCTTTTTTTGGCCGGAAAAAGGATCGGGATATCAATATGCAAAAAGTTTTCTTCTTTTAAATTGCGCAGCTTATTCAGATTTGTATTGGAAACAAGAGGTGTTTTGTATTTGATCAGTTTGCAATGCAATGGAGACTCTACAAGCATATTTTTCGATGCCGAACCGATATAATAAGTCAATGCCATTACAAGTCCTTCCCTGATCGGATCAATGGGCGGATTGGTAACTTGTGCAAACAATTGTTTAAAATAACTGAATAACCTCTGAGGTCTGTCTGAAAAAAGTGCAACCGGTACATCATTCCCCATTGAATGAACAGGTTCCTGACCTTGTATTGCCATGGGCTTTATGAGAACATCAATATCCTCTTTGGTATAACCAAAGGTTTTTAAATATTTATGGAAATCATTGCCAAGTGTTGTGGGAACTCTTTCTTTTACTTTGATGTCATTTAAATCCACCCTGTTTTCTGCCAGCCATTGAGCATAAGGATTTCGTTCCGTAAGCTGCCTTTTCACTTCTTCATCCGGAATAATTATTCCCATCTTCGTGTCGACAAGAAGGATTTTTCCTGGCCGGAGTCGGCCTTTTTCCCTTATATTCTCAGCGGGGAATATTTGCACGCCTACTTCAGATCCCATAACAATAATATCATCTTTTGTTATGACATATCGGGATGGCCTCAATCCATTTCTGTCGAGAGTTCCACCAATATAGCGTCCGTCGCTGAATACAATAGATGCTGGTCCGTCCCAGGGTTCCATTAAAGTGGACTGATACTCATAATATGCTTTTAAGCTGGGAGGAATAGGATTTTTATCATTAAATGACTCCGGTATTAGCATACTCAATGCATGCGGCAGAGTTTTTCCTGTTAGAACAAGAAATTCCAGAACATTATCCAGTGAAGCGGAATCACTCATTTCAGGTTCTATGATCGGAAACAGTTTTTTCAGATCATTCCCAAAAAGCTCGGTTTTTAATATAGATTCTCTTGCCGACATCCACAATCGGTTTCCTTTCACTGTATTGATCTCCCCGTTATGAGCAAGAAATCTGAAGGGCTGGGCAAGGCTCCATGTTGGAAACGTATTTGTCGAGAACCTGGAATGAACAAGGGCTATGGCACTTTCCATGTCAGGGTCCCTGAGATCCGGAAAGTATCTGTCAACCTGATCGGGAATAAACATCCCTTTGTAAATAAAAATTTTTGAGGATAAACTGGGTATATAAAAATCTTCTTTGTCTTTTATATTGGATTCCCTAACATACCTTTCAGTCAATTTACGTGTAATGTATAATTTCCTTTCCAACTCATCCTGCTCAGCAAAATTCCCGGTAATAAAAATCTGACGTACAAAGGGTTCTGAAGATTTTGAAATATCTCCCAGTACAGAATTATCAACCTTCGCATCAATAAAATCAACTATGTCCAGACCTTCTGATCCAGCGGTATCGATAAGCAATTGTTCGCAGGCCAGCCTGCTCCTTGAATTTCTTGGAAGAAATACCAGGCCTGAACCATAATTCCCCTCCTCAGGTATGCCTATTTTTTTTGCTTTGAAAAATGAATGTGGCATCTGAATTAATATACCCGCCCCGTCGCCAGATCTATTATCAGCACTTTCTGCGCCACGATGAGTCATATTGACCAAAACTTCAATGCCCTGCTTTATTATGTCATGCGATTTGATACCTTTAATTTGAGTTACAAATCCAATTCCGCAGCTGTCATGTTCATTTTCCGGATTGTATAATCCCTGTATTCCTGGAAGTACTTTTGCCATTGTTCTAGATTTATTCATTCTATAAAGTACATCATAAAAAAAGCCATTCTTTCATTGAGAATGGCTTATATATACTAATTCATTCCACCATTCTCACGCAGTGTCAATATCTTTTTCAGATGAATATTTTCTGTCAATTTGAATCATGATGGGTGCTTGTGATCCTGTAAAAATAGTACAAATATTCTTAATACAAAAAGGACAATTATACTTTTTATATTTATTTATGTTTATTGTATAAATATACAGACTATCATTCCCTTTCTTCCAAATTATCATAATCAGCTCTGCCAAAAACATTTATGTATGCAGGACGAATTATTCTTCTCGAAGCGAATGTAATCTCTTCAAGCCGGTGAGCGCACCAACCTGCTATTCTTGAAACAGCAAATATCGGTGTATACAATTCCCTTGGAATATCAATGCATTTGTAAACAAATCCACTATAAAAATCAACATTGGGACAGATAACTTTTGTTTTTTCGCCATTCCTGAATGTTGAAAGTGCTTCCGGCGCAAGTTCTTCAATTGCCTGATACAAATTGAATTCGTCCATTTTCCCTTTTGCCTCTGCCAGTTCTCTGGCTTTTCCCTTCAACAGGACTGCCCGTGGATCTGAAAGTGTATAAATAGCATGTCCTATGCCATATATCTTTCCTGATCCGTCTCCTGCATGTCCTCTGAGAATTTTCAACAGGTATTCCAAAATTTCTTTTTTATCATTCCAATCTCTGACATTCTTTTTAATGTCTCTCATCATTTCCATGACGCGCAGATTCGCACCGCCATGAAGAACTCCTTTCAATGATCCCAAAGCAGCAGCAATTGCAGAGTAGGTGTCGGTACCTGATGAACTTACCACCCTGGTTGTAAAGGATGAATTGTTCCCACCTCCGTGTTCAGCATGCAGCACAAGATTAAGATCAAGTATATCGGCTTCCAGTTTGCTGTAATTCTCCCCCTTAAGCATGTACAGAAAATTTTCTGCTGTACTCAGAGAAGGATCAGGATGGTGAATAATAAGGGATTTTCGTTGGTAGGAATGACGGAATCCAAAATAAGAATAGGCAGTTATAACAGGAAATTTGGCAATAAGATCAAGAGATTGTTTCAGCACGGTAAAATGAGAATTGTCTTCAGCATAATCGTCCATGGTATATAGTACCAACACCGAACGGGCAAGCATGTTCATAATATTCTTGCCTCTCAATGAGAGGATCATATTCTTTGTAAAATAAGTTGGAAGATCACGCAACCCGGCAAGATGGGATGAAAATCTTGCCAATTCATCCGAATTAGGAAGTTTGCCGGAAAGCAATAAAAACACAGTTTCATCAAATCCATGTCTGTTATCTTCCTGGAATCCTTTTGCCAGATCTTCTATACTGATGCCTCGATAATAGAGTTTCCCTTCGGCCGGGATAACCTTATTTCCTTTTTTTTCATATCCTACCACATCACCAATGTTCGTCAAACCAACAAGCACCCCTGAACCATCCTGATTCCTAAGCCCCCTTTTCACATTAAAACGCGTAAATAATTCCTTGTCTATTTGTGAAGAATCTATCGAGTACCTGTCAAGTTTTTCTAATATGTTCATCGTCTTGTTATTATCAGTATTATGGGTTATTTTCTTATTTGCCCGCCGCCGAATATAATATATTTTGCAGAAGTCAGTTCACGCAATCCCATTGGCCCGCGCACATGAAGTTTTTGGTTGCTAATACCCATTTCTGCACCCAGTCCAAATTCATTTCCGTCGGTAAAACGTGTCGAAGCATTTACAAAACAAGCTGCAGAATCGACTTCATTTAAAAATTGCATAGACCTTTGATAGCTATCACTCACAATGGCATCACTATGATGTGATCCGTAATGGTTAATGTGTTCAATTGCTTCATCAGCAGATTCAACAATTTTCACTGAAAGAATCAGATCCAGATATTCTGTATACCAGTCTTTTTCAGTAGCCGGTTTTACACCATTCAAAATTTTCCTTGTTTTCTCACATCCTCTCAGTTCAACTCCAGCTTTATCAAACTCTTTTTTTATTTTTGGTAAAAATTTCTGTGCTATTTTTTGATGAACAAGCAAAGTCTCCATTGAATTGCATACTCCCGGTCTTTGAACTTTTGCATTAAAGGAAATTGACACAGCCATATCCGGATCTGCAAATTCATCAATATAAGTATGGCAAATCCCCATATCATGTCTGATGACAGGTATCAGTGAATTCTCTTCAACAAAACGTATCAGTTGAAGACCTCCGCGTGGAATAACAATATCAATATAGTCCCGCATTTTCAACAATTCTTTAACAGATTCCCTGTCAGTATTCTCAACAATTTCAACAGCCGATTCGGGGAGCCCGGACTTTTTCAGCCCTTTTTTAATTGCTTTTGTAAGTACAATGTTTGAATGAATGGCATCTGATCCGCCACGAAGTATAACTCCATTGGCAGATTTAATAGTTAAAGATGCTACCTCGATACAAACGTTGGGCCGCGATTCGAAAATAATTCCTACCACTCCTAAAGGCATGCGCATTTGTCCGACTTTTAAACCATTTGGCAAAGTGTTCATGCCAAGAATCTCCCCTACCGGATCCTTGAGTTCAATTACATCTTTAAGTACTTTTATCATTCCGTCAATACGCTTGTTATTGAGTTCAAGCCTGTCAAGAAATGCTTTTGATAAACCTTTCTCTTTGCCATTTTTAAGGTCTACTTCATTTGCCTTAATAATGATGTTTCGTATTGTATCAATTTCCTGAGCAATTGCATACAATGCTTTGTTTTTCTTTTCAGTAGTCAGTTTTACCAACTCCCTTGAAGCAGCTTTTGCATTTTTCCCTTTTTCAATTAGCTCTTTGTTCATATTTGTTCTTTTTTTTGCAAAACATTGTTGTTTGCTACAAAATGAGTTCCTATTTCTTTTCCTTCAAGGATATCAAAAACGACCATCGGATTATTCCCATTTGTAATAATTGTGTCTATACGTGCTTCAACACAAATTTTGGCTGCAGTTAATTTTGTTGTCATACCTCCTGTACTGAAAGAAGTTCCTGCGCCGGTTGCTGAATTCAAAAGCTCCGGTGTGATTTTTTCCACTGTCCGGATTATTTCTGCAGAAGATTCCTTTTTAGGGTCAGCAGAATACAGCCCGTCAATATCACTTAGAAGAATCAGGAGATCTGACTGTACCAATGTTGCCACATCGGCAGATAATGTGTCGTTATCGCCGTATTCTATTTCATCGGTTGAAATCGTGTCGTTCTCATTAATAATAGGGATAATCCCCATGCTTAGCAACTTCAATAAAGTGTTTTTCGCTTTTTGATGCCTGTCGGGATTGGTAATAACATCTTTTGTAAGTAACACCTGAGCTACTGTTTGATTGTATTCCTCAAAAAACTTTTGATAAATCTTTATTAGTTCAGCCTGCCCAATTGCGGCAAGAGCTTGCTTTTTAGCTAACTCTGTTGGTTTTTGAATCATCCCTAATCTGCCGGCACCTACACCAATTGCTCCGGATGTGACCAAAATAACATCAATTTTTTTATTGCGAATTGCACTTAAAACATGTGTTAACTGACCTATTCGCTGAAAGTTCAATCTCCCGTTAGCATAAGAGAGAGAAGATGTCCCAACCTTGATAACTATTCTTTTTTTATATTTAAAGTTTTCCCTCAAATTCATTTCTTCCGGCTTATTTGGTTCACAATGATATCTTGTATGGATGGCGGAAATGTAGTTTGCCCAATTTCAGTCTGGTTAATTTCCAGGCAGGTTTTGTCCAGTTCTCTGAAAAGCTGAGCTTCATCCATCACTATTTTTGCTTTCAGATTCCCTTTGGGTTGTATAATAAATTTGCTGTTCTGATCCATTTTAATCAAGATCATATCTGCATTTGTAATGGTTGCAACACTTCGTGCCAGGGAGTAATTGTCATCAAGCTCTATGTCAACTGTAGAAACCGTATCATTCTCATTTACAATAGGAATGATATTCATTTCCAGTAATGTATTAAATGTATTTTGAGTGTTTTGCACTCGTATCGCATTATCCAGAATATCCCTTGTAAGAAGAACCTGTGCAACAATCTGATTGTACTGGTCGAAATAATGTTGATAAAAGCGGATCAGTTCAGCCTGTCCTATTGCCGCTACAGCCTGCATCTCAATATACGATTGAGGCTGTTTTTTCAATTTGAGTTTATCCGATCCAAGGGCGATTGCCCCGGAACTTACCAATATCAGTTCCCTCCCACTGTTGTTCAGATTTGATAGTACCATGGCCAGTCTGTCCATCTTCTGATGATTAAACTTTCCATCAGGGTTTGAAAGTGTTGATATTTCTATTCGTATAACAATTCTGTTTTGCTTCATTATTCTGCTTGTTTCAATAACTTATCCTCTGCTTCCTGAATCTGTTTCCCGTTAAAACCTGCAAAAATACGTTCAAATTTTTTCTCGATTTTATCATTGCACAGATTCCCAATGCTTCCTTCATGAGTGTGATGAATATTCTTATCAGGCTTGTACTTGTTATTTTTAATTTTTTCTCCGATCAACCTATAGGCATCACGAAATGACATTCCTTTCATTACTTCTTTGTTCACTTCTTCCACACTAAAAATTGAATTGTATTTTTCATCGTTTAACAGATCTTTGTTCACTTCAATCTTTTGAATTGCAAAATCGGAAATATCCAGACAATCAATAAGAACTTCGAACGCTTCAAAGAATGATCTTTTTAAAATTTGAAAATCACGAAAGTATCCCGAAGGGAGATTATTCGTTATTAGATTTATCTCATTCGCAAGGGCTATGATTTTGTTGCATTTTGCCCTGATCAATTCAAAAACATCAGGATTTTTTTTATGGGGCATAATGCTTGAACCAGTAGTAAACTCATCAGGCAATTGAATAAATCCAAAATTCTGATTCATAAAAAGGCATATATCAAATGCAAATTTCGACAAGGTAGATGCAATTGAACTTAATGCATAAGCTACCGTCCGTTCCATTTTCCCCCTCCCCATTTGTGCATAAATAACATTGTAATTCATGCTTTCAAAGCCCAACAGTTCAGTAGTCAGTTGCCTGTTAACAGGAAAGGAACTTCCATAACCTGCTGCCGAACCCAACGGATTTTGATTTGTGATTCGAAAAGCAGTCAGAAGCAAGTGCAAATCATCCGTAAGGCTTTCTGCATAGGCTCCAAACCAAAGTCCGAAAGAAGAAGGCATAGCTGCCTGTAAATGAGTATACCCCGGCATAAAAATTTCTTTATACTTTTCACTTGCAGAAACAAGACTGTTAAAAAAAATTGCCATTGAATTTGCTATGATCAGCAATTTTTCACGCGTATACAATTTCATGTCAAGAAGCACCTGGTCATTCCTGGAACGGGCAGTGTGAATTTTCTTTCCTACATCACCAAGTCGTTCAGTCAGAAGAAATTCTATTTGTGAATGCACATCTTCAATTCCTTCATCTATTGAAAATTCTCCTTTTAATGCTGACCTATAAATAGCTTTTAATTCCTTTCTTAAGGATTTTAACTCTTCTGCTGTGATCAGACCAATACTTTCTAACATTATAACATGCGCCACTGAACCAATTGCATCATATTTTGCCAACAGCAAATCTGTTTTCTGATCATCACCTATCGTGAAATCTTCAATTTTTTTATTTGTGTCTGTTCCTTTATGCCAGAGCTTCATCCCTATTTGATTTGAATTACACGATTGAATTTCCCTGCTTCTTCAATATCGCATTATGAGCCATGAGTCGAATGGCATTAATTTTTATAAACCCTTCACTATCTTTCTGATCAAATCCTCCTTCAATATCCATACTTGCAAGATCCTTGTTGTATAATGAACTTGGCGATTCACGACCATTAATGATCACATTTCCTTTGTAAAGAGTAAGATATACGATTCCGTCAATCAATTCCTGGCTTTTCTTTATTGCTGCCATCAAAAAATCCATCTCAGGACTGAACCAAAATCCATTGTATACAATTTCACTAAATACCGGCGAAAGTATATTTCGTAACCGCATAACTTCCCTGTCCATTGCTATTCCTTCAATATCCATATGTGCTTTAATCAATATCTCACCTGCAGGGGTTTCATATACCCCTCTTGATTTTATACCAACAAACCTGTTCTCAACCATATCGAGCAAACCAATTCCATTTGCACCTCCAATTTCATTCAGATAAGTGAAAAGTTCCAGGGGATTTTCTTTAATAATATTATCATCGGAGTTTATTACTTTAACCGGTATCCCATCTTTAAAATGTATTTCCAGGTGTTTTTCCTGGTCAGGTGCATCCTGAGGACGTACTATTTTTACCAGCATCTCCTTTTCTGCTTTGTATTTTGGATCTTCCAGTATTCCTGCTTCATGACTGATATGCATCAGATTATCATCTTCACTGTATGGTTTTCGTAACGAAGCTTTTACGGGAATATTCTTCTCACGGGCATAGTTCAGCATATCTGTCCTGCCTTTAAATTGATCAAGGAATTCCTGCATTTTCCAGGGAGCCAATATTTTAATCTTTGGATCAAGTGCATAATATGCCAGTTCAAACCGAACCTGGTCATTCCCTTTACCGGTTGAACCATGCGATACATACTCAGCGTTCTCCTTATGTGCTATTTCAATTTGTTTTTTCGCAATCAGAGGACGTGCCAATGCCGTACCCAAAAGATACCTTCCTTCATAAACAGCATTTGCCTTTATTGCCGGGAAAATATAATCTGTGACAAATTCTTCCTTTAAATCTTCGATATACACTTTTGACGCTCCAATTGCCCGGGCTTTTTCTTTCACATCAATAAAATTGTCTTCCTGACCAACATCAGCAACATAAGCAACTACTTCATAGCTTTTATCAATAAACCATTTCAGAATTACTGAAGTATCTAATCCTCCGCTATAAGCTAATACAACCTTCTTGTTTCCCATTTTTAAATGAATTCGTTATATTTATTTTAAGAAAAATGGTTGACCGGCAATTGCAATAGCTTAGTTTTTATCTATGAAAAGTATTATGACAATATAAGCACGGCCAACCTTTTTATTTATGTGAGTTTTTCTTTCAATTCAGGTATAATCAATACCAATGCGTTTATAATATCCTTTTCTGAAACATCGTTCTGGGGAATGATCAGGATTGTATCATCTCCCGCAATGGTACCTGCAATTTCAAAAGGATTTGATTTATCAATAAGAGATGCAATACTGCTTGCATAGCCGGGAATTGTTTTAATAATCCCAAGATGATTTGCAAATTGAATTGAAGTAAAGCCCTTTGAAGCATAACTTTCTGCAATATCATTGCCCGGTATATGCTGGTCAGGTAACTGATAAATGTATCCCTTCTCATTATGTGAAATCTTGTTCACTTTCAAAAACTTCAGATCTCTGGATAATGTAGCCTGGGTATAATTTAATCCTTTTTCTTCCAGAAGTTGCAGCAATTCCTCTTGGCTGGATATTGTTCTGGAAGATATCAATTCTTTGATTGCTAGTAGTCTTTCAGTTCTGTTTCCCATTTGAATAATTATTCAATAATTATGCAAAAATATGCAATTATTCGCAAATAACAATGCCGGGTAAGCAAAATATTTATACTTTTGCGCGAAATAAAAATTTATAGCTAAACAATGTATGGATAAATCCATTCATAAGGTCGTCGTTCTGGGCTCCGGTGCATTAAAAATTGGAGAAGCCGGTGAGTTTGATTATTCCGGATCACAAGCATTGAAAGCTTTGCGGGAGGAAGGAGTTAAAACTGTTCTGATCAATCCGAATATCGCAACAGTTCAAACTTCGGAAGGAATCGCCGATACGATTTATTTTTTACCTGTAACCCCTTATTTTGTTGAGAGAATCCTCGAGAAGGAACAACCCGATGGAATACTTCTCTCTTTCGGAGGTCAGACAGCACTGAATTGTGGAATAGAATTATTCAAATCCGGAGCATTGGAAAAACACAATGTCAGTGTTTTAGGTACTCCTGTTCAGGCTATTATGGATACCGAAGACCGTGATCTCTTTGTGAAAAAGCTAAATGAGATCCATGTTAACACCATTCAAAGTATTGCTGTTACCTCTGCTGAAGATGCATTGGAAGCTGCTGAAAATCTTGGATATCCTGTAATTATCAGGGCCGCTTATACACTTGGAGGACAAGGTTCCGGCTTTTGCGACAATCCGAATGAAATGAAAAAGCTTGCCGGTAAAGCTTTCTCCTATACCCGGCAAATCCTGGTTGAAAAATCCCTTAAAGGATGGAAAGAGGTGGAATATGAAGTAGTACGGGATAAATATGACAATTGTATAACGGTTTGCAATATGGAAAACTTTGATCCTCTCGGAATACATACCGGAGAGAGTATTGTTGTTGCTCCATCACAAACTCTTACCAATTCAGAATATCATGTACTTCGTCAACTGGCTATAAAAATTATTCGCCATATTGGCATTATAGGCGAATGCAATATACAATATGCACTGGATCCGAATTCTGAAGATTACAGGGTCATTGAAGTAAATGCACGTTTGTCCCGGTCGAGCGCCCTTGCTTCCAAGGCAACAGGGTACCCCCTTGCATTTGTAGCTGCCAAGCTTGGTCTGGGATATGGATTGCAGGAACTTAAAAACTCAATTACAAAGACTACCCCTGCTTTTTTTGAACCTGCTCTTGATTATATTGTATGCAAAATCCCTCGCTGGGATCTGAATAAGTTCACAGGGGTTGAAAAGTATATAGGAAGCAGTATGAAAAGTGTCGGGGAGGTAATGGCCATTGGACGATCCTTTGAAGAAGCCATTCAAAAGGGATTGCGGATGATCGGCCAGGGAATGCATGGTTTTGTAGGGAATCAGGATCTTGAAGTCGATGATATTGATAAAGAATTACTGAATCCGACAGATTCAAGGATATTTGTTATTGCATCAGCATTTGAAAAAGGATATACTGTTGATCAGATATTCAACCTGACAAAAATTGACAGATGGTTCCTATACAAGCTGAAGAGTATTCTTGACAAAAAAAATACTCTTGAGAAATACGATACTCTGGATAAACTTCCGTTAAGTGACTTAAAAAGAGCCAAAGAAATGGGATTTTCCGATTTTCAGATTGCCCGTTTCATTTTTAAAAACCCGAACGAGTACATTGAAACTGACCTCCTGAAGGTTAGAGATTTCAGAATAAAAAATGGTGTTGTCCCTTACGTGAAGCAGATCGATACTTTAGCAGCAGAATATCCCGCACAAACAAATTATCTCTACCTTACCTATGGAGGGAATAGTCATGATCTCATTTTCGATGATAAGGACAAATCCATTATTGTACTTGGTTCAGGAGCTTATCGTATCGGAAGCAGTGTTGAATTTGACTGGTGTAGTGTGAATGCTCTGAACACAGTCAATAAAGCAGGTTACCGTTCAGTAATGATCAACTATAATCCGGAGACTGTCAGCACAGATTACGATATGTGTGACAGGTTGTATTTTGATGAACTTACTTTTGAAAGAGTGCTTGACATAGTTGATCTGGAAAATCCTAAGGGCGTAATTATTTCTGTGGGCGGACAAATTCCAAACAACCTTGCAATACGATTGCACAACAGAAAAGTAAAAATACTGGGTACGGCACCTGAATATATTGACAATGCAGAAAACAGGCATAAATTTTCAAGTCTTCTGGACGATCTGAAAATTGATCAGCCACGGTGGAAAGAACTTACCAACATTGATGATATTTATAAATTCGTTGATGAAGTCGATTTTCCCGTTCTCATCAGACCTTCTTATGTCCTTTCGGGAGCAGCTATGAACGTAGTCTCTAACAAAGATGAAATGGAGCATTTCTTAACTCTTGCTGCAAAAGTATCAAAACAATATCCTGTCGTCGTATCGGAATTTATTCAACAGGCCAAGGAAATTGAAATAGATGCCGTTGCCAGGGATGGTGAACTTGTTGCATATGCTATCAGTGAACATGTAGAGTTTGCAGGAGTCCATTCGGGTGATGCCACCATGGTCTTCCCGGCACAAAAGATCTATTTTGAGACGCTTCGCAGAATTAAAAAAATAAGCCGGCAAATTGCCAGGGCTTTGCATATTACCGGCCCCTTTAACATGCAATTCCTGGCAAAAGATAACGATATTAAAGTTATAGAATGCAATTTGCGGGCTTCGCGAAGTTTCCCTTTTGTTTCGAAAGTCCTCAAAACAAATTTTATAGATCTCGCCACACGTGTAATGCTGGATCTGGAGGTTCGAAAACCGAATTCAAATATCTTCGATATTGATTACATCGGGGTAAAGGCTCCTCAATTTTCGTTTTCCAGACTTACAAAAGCAGATCCCATATTAGGAGTTGATATGTCATCAACCGGAGAGGTCGGTTGTATCGGGGATGATTTTTATGAAGCAATAGTAAAGGCTATGCTCTCCGTAGGATATACCATTCCGGAAAAAAATATTTTGTTATCCACAGGTCCCACCCGATCAAAAGTTGAATTATTAAATAGTTGCAGATTGCTGATAGAAAAAGATTACAGCCTTTTTGCCACACGCGGTACAGCACAATTTCTCCAAATGAACGGCATTGAATGCACAACACTTGCCTGGCCCGATGAAAATAAAAAACCGAATACCATGGATTATTTACGCGAAGGATTTATCGACCTTGTTATAAATATCCCGAAAGATCTGACCTCCACTGAATTAAGCAATGACTATAGTATTCGAAGAGGGGCTGTCGATTTCAACATCCCGCTTATCACAAATGCAAGACTGGCAAGTGCCTTCCTAACAGGAATTTGTAAACTGGATTACCAGGATATTAAAATAAAAAGCTGGGATGAATATAAAATTGACTCAGAAATAAAATAAAAATCACTAACTTAATAAATAAATCCCTTACCATTTTCTATGAAAAAATCGAAGAAGAATACCAATACATACAATTACATATTCAATGCTGTATTGATCATTTTTTTGGCTGTAATAGCTTTTCAACTTTATTACATGAATAACAAAATATACACCACAAACATATTGCTTGGAAGACTCATTGTTGCCGAAAAACAGAAATCATCCCATGATATTAAGTATGGACCGAACGATATCATAATAGGCCAAAAAGATGCTCCGGTCGATATTTTTATTTTTTCGAGTTATCGTTGCAGGTATTGTCAAGAGTTCTTTAATACTATATTTCCTTTGCTCAAAAAAGAATATATTGAAGAAGGAATAGCCAAAATGATCATAAAAAATATTGGCTCTGCATCTGACTCAGTCTCTTTACTGGCAGTTAAAGCAGCTTACTGTGCCTATACTGAGGGGCATTTTTTTGAACTTCATATGAAACTTCTTGAACAGTATGACGTACTCAATGAAACAGTTTTGAGCAAATGGATGAGTGATCTGAATATAGACTCAGCCAAATTTAAAGACTGTATTGATAACAAAAAACTGGATGAACTGATCTCTGAAAACAGAAAAGAAGCAAGAGCCGTTGGAGTAAGAGGAACCCCCTCTTTTGTCATTGGTAAGAATATACTGAAGGGACAGCACCAAATAGAAAAATTCAGGGAATTGATTGAAGAAGAAAAAGAACTATGTGAATAACTTAAGTTTTGCATTTAAATTTCTCATTATATTTTTAATTTGTAACCTAATATTATTATGCTTATGAAAACTTTACGTTTGATCGCCAAATTAGTTGGAATTTCATTGATTATTCTTGGATTTAACTCATCTTGCAAGAAAGATAAGGATGATGATGGTGAAGTTATTACATGTGTTGTTGATCTTAGCGGTTACGGTATGGGAACCTATACTTACACATATCGTGAAGACGATCCGTCAACCTGGGAAGATGATTTTGAAACCTGGAATGATCTTAAAGAATATCTAAACTACATGGATGCACAATATGCTTTTGTAGATTGTGATTAAATTTTAAAAAAAGGGGGTAACACCCCTTTTTTTGTGCTCAATTTTAATTATGGAAGATCAGAAAAAAACCTTTTCATACAAACTTGTCTCTTTAATGCACAAGTTTGTTAACAAACTGGGGAGAAATCTTAGCAGAGCTGCAGAGGAACTGAATTACCTGAAATTCAAAATGGATTTCGGAGAGCGTGATGATGATATCTATATCGTCACTTTTCCTAAATCAGGTACAACATTAATGCAAATGTTACTGTACCAGCTTACCACAAATGGTGAAATGAATTTCAAACACATTTATGAAGTCTCTCCATGGATCAGGAACGATTCATTTAAAAAACGTAAACCCCGTCTTGATCTCCCTTCCCCAAGATTGATCAAAAGTCATGATCCTTACGAATATTTTGATAAAGCCACAAAAGGAAGATTTATTTTTATTTTTCGGGACGGAATGGATGTGGTAATCTCTTTGTATCACCAGAGAAAAAACTACGGAATGCCAAACCTTGAGTTTGACAAATTTTTTAAAAGTTTCATGACCACGACAAAAAACAACTGGTTTACCTTCAACAGGAAATGGCTCGAAAACAAAAACAAACTCCCTATTTTCTATATAACTTACGAAGAGTTGACTACAAATTTTGATGGATCTTTGAGAAAGGTGGCAGCATTTTGCAACATCAAAGTGGCAGAAAAAGACCTTCCGAGAATAAGGGAACGCTGTAGTTTTGAATTTATGAAAAAACACGAAGACAAATTCGGGGAACAACCGCCCGAACCAAAACCTCAATTTGTATATGACCAGTTTATCCGTAAAGGAAAATCCGGTGAAGGAAAAGACATCCTGACTGATAAACAGAAAAAAGAGTTCGTTACCAAATACCGGCAGACAATCCTTAAATTTGAACCTCTTTTTAAAAAGACTTCCCTTAAAAAGAACTTGTTATAAAATATTGTGCTCTAATTATTTAGATTATGTCATTCGAATGGTTAGATATAGCCAAAGAGATACAATCTGTTGCTCAGGCTGGTCTTGAGTACAGTCAAAATCAGTACGATATTGATCGTTACAGGCAGCTAAGGGGATTGAGCATGAAAATAATTCATGAATACAGCAATGCTCCCATGGAGCAAATCCGGAATTTATTTGCTGGTGAAAAAGGGTATCAGACCCCAAAGGTTGATGTCAGAGGGGTGGTTTTTCGCAAAGAAAAAATACTTATGGTCCGTGAAAAAATTGACGGGTATTGGACACTTCCCGGTGGCTGGGCAGATATAGGATACAGCCCTTTTGAAAATACTGCAAAAGAAGTGTTCGAAGAAGCCGGATTGAACGTTAAGCCAATCCGTTTGCTGGCTGTTTTTGATAAAATCAAACACGCTCATCCCCCGGATGCTTACCATGTATATAAATTATTCGTCCTGTGCAGTGACTCCGGTGGAAAAATAACTCCGGGGACAGAGACATCAGATGCAAAATGGTTCTCAAGAATAGAAATCCCTCCACTGTCATATCCGAGAATTACCAAAGAACAAATACAAATTATGTTTGAATACTTAGATAATCCTCATAAAGATATTCTTTGTGATTGAAATCGAAGTTTCACTTTTCTTCCTGTATACTATATTTTTATTCGTTAGCCGGAGAGTTGTTGATGTATGATCTATTCTGAAAAATTCGCCTGAATAAAATACAAATGATACTACATTTTGTTTTTAAAATTTGAGTTTCACAAAGAATCAATTCGGTTTTTGCATTGTAGTATTCTTATCTTTGCTGATATTGCAAAACGTATTAATTTTTTTAAGTATGAGTGGTTTTCATATCCTGACAAGAAGCCTTATAATCTTACTGTATTTTTCTTTCTCATCGGCAACAATAGCTCAGGACACCCTGCTGTCAATTCTTAAAGAGGAACTTGAGAGGGAAGTATCCGAACTTCGTAAACAGAAGAATCCTCCCTATTACATTGATTACCGTGTGGATGAATTAGAATCTTTTTCGATCAGGACATCTTTTGGCAGCCTGGTGGAAAAAAACAATAACAAAGGTCGTTTGCTTACAACCACTGTTCGGGTAGGAGATTATAATTTTGATAATACCCACGAATTTACCGGGGAATTGTCTAATTCATATTTGAATTCACCATACTCATCACCTCTGCCATTGGAAAATGAACCTGCCGCCATCAAACAAATCGTTTGGAGAACAACAGATCAGGCTTATAAAAATGCACTAAGTGCATTTGCCGGAGCACAAACAAGGAATGCAAATCCTGAAAAAGACAATGTTCTCGCTGATTTTTCATCGGAAAGTCCGAATTCTTATTATGAACCTCCGTTCACTGGCAATGAATTTGAATTCGATGCCAGCGAATGGATCAGCAGACTAAAAGAATATACCAAACTGTTTGATGATGATTCCCTGATCTTTCATTGTGAAGCTTCTTTTCAATTTGTGAAAAACAGAAAATATTTTATTTCATCAGAAAACAGTCAAATTGTTCAGAATCAATCCTATGCCAGGCTATATTTTATGGCCAGCATAATGCATGAAACCGGGAATGTATTCCCATTGACAAAATCTTTTACTGCATTTGCCCCTGCTGAACTTCCGGATCATGATACCATTTTAAAAGATATAGAAAGTCTGTATCTGAAACTTCAGGAATTAAAATCTTCAGCCATGGCAGAACCTTATGCCGGTCCGGCCATATTATCTTCTGAAGCTGCAGGAGTATTTTTTCATGAAATATTCGGACACAGAATTGAGGGACATCGTTTGGAAAAAACCAGTGATGCTCAAACCTTTAAGGATAAAATAGGAAATAAAGTTCTTCCTGAAAGTTTTCAGGTTATTTCTGATCCGACCTTATTTCATTTTCACGGGCAGGATTTAATTGGTGCATACAAATATGATGATCAGGGAGTCGAAGCTCAGAAAGTGGTCGTTGTTGAAAACGGGAAATTAAAACAATTTCTTATGTCACGCCGCCCCATTAAAGGATTCTTTAATTCTTCGGGACATGGAAGGGCTCAAGCCGGTTTTGCTCCGGTATCACGTCAATCGAATCTGCTCATCGAAAGCAAAAATGCATGCACTGAAAATGAACTCCGCAAACAATTAATTAAAGAATGTAAAAAGCAAAATAAAAACTACGGGTATTATTTTAAAAAAGTTATTGGAGGATTAACTGTTACTGACCGCTACAATACGAACATGTTCAATATAAAGCCTGTTGAGGTATACAGAATATATATTGACGGCAGATCCGATGAACTGGTGTCGGGAGTTGAGCTAATAGGCACTCCCTTGACCATGTTCTCAAATATTGTATCGGCAGGTAACGAACAGGAGGTATTCACTGGTTTTTGTGGTGCCGAATCGGGTCATGTGCCCGTAACAGCCATTTCCCCGGCATTGTTTGTAAGAAAGATTGAAACACAAAAAATCCCTGAATTCGATAGCAAACTTCCCATACTTACAAGTCCATAGACATAAATAAAAAAATGAAATCAGTTAATTTAAATATCAAAAGATCAATATTTTATCATAATAATAAATTTATTTTTTTTGTATTATTTCTCTTTGTAACATCTATCTGTTATAGCCGGATGTCATCAGACAGCATTATTTTTACGGCAATGAGAGATGAGCTACAACGAAATACCGAACAGCTCTGTGATAAGAAATATGAAAAACCATTCTTCATTGCATATACAATTGCCGATGTGCAAAATATTTATATTAATGCGACTCTTGGAGCAATTTACACTTCCGAAACCAGATCATACAAAGACTGGCAGGTAAGAGTAATGGTTGGTGATTATGATATTAATGATGAGAATTTCAATTATGATCAGCCACAGGAAATTGTTTTCAGGCCAAGTATTGAAATGCCTGTTGATGATGACTATGAAGGAATCAGGAGATCGTTATGGCTTACTACCAATAACGTATACAATTCTGCTGCTCAAACATATAAAGTAAAAATGGATTTGATCGATCACAAACAGTTAAAGGAATCTGATCTTCAAATCCCCGATTTCAGTCATGCACCGGTAGTGAAAATGAATGTGCAATCTCCGGAAATATCTTATGATACCGGATACATCAACAACCTTACAAAAGAGTTGTCCAGACTCTTTTGTCAATCCCCTGAAATCTATTATTCTGATGTAGGTTGTAATATTTTTCTTTCAAATGTATATTTTATTAACAGCGAAGGTACAGAGGTAAAATTTCCATACAACTTAGCCTCATTAGTTATACAGGCTGGTACGATGACTGATGACAGTGAAAGAATTCACCGGAAAATTGCATACACATGCAACGCTCCTGATGAATTCCCCGATTTGCAAGACATCTCGATGGATATTAAAATCATGATTGATGATCTTCTGATGCTGAGGAAAGCCAGTCGACTGGAAGAAGACTATACCGGTCCGGTACTGGTTCTAAATGAAGCTGTTGCAAATACATTCGAAACTGTTTTGTTCACAGGTTTTGATCAATTGATCGCTAACCGGGAGTCGTTGCAAAGCAGTAGTCAGATGAACCTTTATTATGATAAGAGCGACAACGGCCTTGAATCAAAAATCAATAAATTAATCCTTTCCAGGGATCTTACAATAACAGCAGAATCTCTACTTAATGAGTTTGAAGGAATTCCTTTGCTCGGAAGTTTTCATGTGGATGCGGAAGGTGTTATTCCACCGGAAAACCTTGTGCTTGTAGAAAACGGAATACTCAAAACCTTGCTCAATGGACGAACTCCTTCTCGAAATGTGCAGGAATCAAACGGCCATATGCGCTTTGATTACGGATTCGGAGGTTTGGTTAAGCAGATCGGTCCTGGTGTAATAAAAGTTACGAGTTCCAATCCCTTTACTTTCAATGACTTAAAAGAAAAAATGATTCAAAAAGCCAGGGAAGAAGGACTTGAATATGGAATTATCATTAAATCACTTGAGGTAGGAGGTTCAATAAAACCCATAAATATAATCAGAGTATCGACGGAATCCGGTCATGAAGAAATAGTGCGTTCGGCAAGAATTAAACCTCCTTCACTCAATAATTTAAAAAAGCATTTGGGTGTATCCGGCAATTTTCTTGTTCACAACACGATTTTATCAGGCTCTTCAAACAGAAAATCAACATCATACATCACAGGTATGCCTGTAAGTTTCATTGTACCCGATGCAATATTACTGGAAGATATCGAACTGGAGTCTGTTCGTCAGCCACTCACAAGCTTGTTGCCTTTTATTGAAAATCCTGTAGGATTAGAAAATCTGAAAACAATAGATACTAAATAAAGCTGGCAAATTCCTGACTATTGAATACTATTGTTGTATAATTTGCCGTTGAGTAGAAGAATAAAACAATACACTATGACATCAAATATATCTGCCGTTATTTTCGATTTCAATGGTACTTTGTTTAACGATACTGATTTTCATAATCGTGCCTGGCAGAATTTTGCAGAAAAATATCACAAAACATTCTCCTTCCGTGAATTGGAACATCATGTTCATGGATCCACAAACAAAGAAATTCTTAATTATCTTTTTCAAAATGAATTGAACCCGGATGAAATTATTTCTTTTTCAGAAGAAAAAGAAATAATATATCGCAGTATTTGCCAGAGGTATCCTGACCAGTGCATATTGGCATCCGGGGCCGAAGAGTATCTGAACAGATTAAAAAGATGGGGAATCGCACGCACTATTGCAACTGCTTCATACCTGAAAAATGTTGAAATGTATTTCGATATGTTTGCTCTGGATCGTTGGTTTGAAAAAGATAATATCATTTATGATTCCGGAGTGTTTCGCGGAAAGCCTAATCCTGATATGTTCCTGGCAGCAGCGGAAAAAATAAATATCCCGATCCATGAATGTATGATCATCGAAGATTCTATCAGTGGGGTTCTGGCAGCATTCAACGCAGGCAGTAGAAAAATCATTGCTTTTAGCAACGATGATCATCCCGGTAAATTTTCCCAGTTCGATTTTGTTGATCAGATTGTTACTGACTTCAGGCAGATCGATATGTTTTTATCAATAAAGCGAATCCAATCTCAGGTACACTGAAAATTCAGTTTTTTGTGATTACCGAAAACCCGGAAATTATGGAATTTGATTGTTCGACCATTATTTAAGTACTCTCTTTACCTGTTATTTGGTTTCATTTACCGATATCTTTCCTTTATTAACAGAAATCATTTTCCAATAAATGAATTCCTGGCTTTACTTTGATGCAATAAAAACCAAAATCATGGAAACAAAACAACACATTTGTCCTGTTTGGGTAGGTTATTTTATGCTTAGCCCATTACGCAGCATAATGCAAAATCCGGAAAGATTGTTTAATTCCTATATTAATAAGGGAATGAATATCCTTGAAATAGGTCCGGCAATGGGTTTTTTTAGCATCCCAATGGCGAAAATGACCGGTCCGAACGGAAAAGTAATTTGCGTGGATATTCAGAAAAATATGCTAAAAAAACTGGACTTGCGCGCTCAAAGGAAGCAAGTAAATAACATCATTGAAACACGCCTGGCAAACAATCATTCTTTTCACATAAATGATCTTGAAAAGAAAATTGATTTTACCCTGTTGGCTTATGTAGTTCATGAAGTTCCTGATCAGAAGGTTCTTTTTAATGAAGTTGCCAACACAATGAAAAAACATGCTAAAGTATTATTTATTGAACCAAGAATGCATGTGAAAGAAAAAGACTGGCTGGAAAGTCTAAGAATTGCCCGGGAAAATGGTTTTGAATTGAGTAAATCATTACCAATTTCAAGAAGCAGAGCATTTGAACTTATAAAAATCTAATGAATCATTTCATAAGATCTTTAAAAAAGCAGCTATTCCGCTCCGGACACTTACGCTAAAACTTCAGCGGCAGCGTGCGGACGACAAGGTGGGGTTTAACCTGACTGCCGTCAGGCAAGTTTCCCCGGGGCTTACCCCGGAAAAAAGGGTACAGGATTTGCCCTGGGGTTTAATACCATTTATTTTACGTACGTTTCAAATAGTATAGTCAATATGAGTAATTACTCAGTCTGCCGGCTCAGAAGAATGGCAGGCAGGATATTTCAAAAGCGCCTCAGTTATAACTTTGCCTTTCGGTTAGTGGACAACCATAAGTAATATTGAACTCATGTTAATTGTATATTCTGTTTATTTCCTGTTTTTTAATGTGTGGCGATTCATTATTCCTGAGTTTTTTTATTACCAATTTACCTGCCATCCTTGCAGACTTCTTTGATTCAAACGCAACATTGCCTTCAATTGCCGGTATATATTTCTGATATATTACAGGAGTGTTTTCCAGGAATATTATATAAGCCCAGGTATCATTGTTTTCTTTAACAATCTTTAATCTATAATCCGGGCTTGCATTCGGTATTCCAACAATTACACCTATTCCACATACAACAAAGATAGAAAGAATTATACAACAAATTTTTTGTTTCCTAGTCATATTCATCATATTCACTATAAGGTTCAAAAGCCCAGATATCATCAAAATAATATGTGCTATTGCGTCCTGTAGCTATATATCCTTTTTCTCCGATTGCAAAGGCAATAGCCTGTATTCTTCCTGTTCCCTCAAACGAAGTTTTCTGCTCCCATAAATCAGCCAGAGGATCGTATTCCCATACAATTGCACCGGCTGAACTTTGTCCGGCAGTAGCCAGATAACCCATGCCACCTATTGAAAAGGCAACCTTTTGTATTCCTGTTATTGATGTATAATCATCATCAAAATCATCATCTGTTGCATCTGATATTTTTCTTTTTTCATTCCATGTATCAGTTTCCGGATTATATTCCCAAAAATCATTTTCATACGACCCATTAGCAATTCCGGTACATATATATCCTTTCCCGTCGATGACAAAAGCCACGGCATCTCTTCTCTTTCCACCTCCCACACTAACCTTCTGCGTCCATGTTTCCTCTGTCGGATCGTATTCCCAAAAATCTTTTAAATAATTGCCATCGTAACCGGTTCCTATATAGCCCTTGTTATTGATCGCTAAACCTACGGCTCCATACCTTGCTGTACCTCCAAAATCCGATTTCTGGGTCCAGGTATTTGTCTGCGGATCAAATTCCCAAAAATCATTTAACTTATGTTCTCCATCGTAACCGGTTCCGATGTATCCTTTTGTATCAGTTCCGAAACCCACTGCTCCGTTTCTGGCAACTCCCGGAAAATCAGCTTTCTGCATCCATGTATTTCTCTCCACATCATACTCCCAAAAATCGTTCAGGCGATCAGAACCATCATATCCGGTACCAACATACCCTTTCGATCCAATAGAAAAACCTACGGCACTGCTCCTGGCTACCCCTTCAAAATCAGACAATTCGATCCAATTGCCTATCAGGTCTTCCTCTTCTTCTTCGTCGTCTTTACAGGAATTGAATAATGCCATACCAATTGCCACGAGAAATAACCACTTTTTAATCCATTTATTCATTAGTTCAAAATTAAGATTTCGAATGCAACAAACATATTAAGGTTGATTGTATGGAAAAAGTGAAATCGACATATAGCAGTTTGTGATAGACAAAAACCCTGTTACTTAAGATAACCATATACAGTTAAAGTTTAACAGCCGTTATATTATGTCATAGCCTCAAATAGTAATTTGATCTATTCATGTTCTTTATTGGTATACTTGGTTTCCGGGAATTGATGAATTGCGTTTGATTTGCAATTGGCAAAGCTCTTTCTAAACACAGGGAAAAAGCGTTCATAAAACAAATCAACTATGAATTGATCGGATGAAATACAAACAAAGAAACCTGATACTTGGTATATTACTTATCATAATAACAGCTTGTTCAAAAAATGATGAATACTTTGCAATAGGCTCATATTTCCTGGAATCAAAAACATATTTGATTATGGTAGATACTTTTCGTGTTGACTTGTCAACCGTAAAAATCGATTCATTGCCAAATTCAGTTGTTGATACACTACTTATCGGAAATTACAGGGATGATGTTTTTGGCCGAATAAACTGTAATAGTTTTTTTGAATTTGGCATACCTTCCATTGTTGATGTCGAGAAAGATGATATTTACGATTCGATCACCCTTGAACTGAATTATACAGGATATAGTTATGGTGATACGTTGCAACCATTACTATTTTCCATACATCTTTTATCCGAAAAACTGAAACTTTATGAATCAGGGTATTTGTACAATACCTCTGAATTCAATTACATAGTCACTCCTCTTGCAGAATGCCATTTGATCCCCCATCCGGCTAGTTGTGATTCTACCATTGAACTGAAGCTGAACAATGATTTTGGGAAAGAGCTTTTTGCTCTGATGAAAACCAACGATGATCTGATAAATTCGGAAAGTGAATTTATTACACATTATAAAGGTCTGGCTATTATTTCAGATACCATGCAAAATGCTTCAATTGTTGCCTTTGAGTCCTCTGATGCAGATATTAATATAAACATATACTCACACAGAATCGGAGAAGAACTTAAAAAAATTACACACGAATTTCCACTGGTTAATTCTGAAAAACAATTTACCTGTATAACAAGCAATTACATCAATACCCCCCTTAAAAATATCCGCACCCAACGCAAGGATATTCCTTCCGGTGAAATGGAAAACAGAGCTTATGTACAGGGGGGGGTCGGACTGATGACAAAAGTCCGTTTCCCTACAGTAAAGGATTTCCTCCTGTTTCAAAATAGTTTTATTATTAAAGCCGAACTAATCATCAGACCAGCTGCAGGCAGTTATCAAGACTATTCCTTACCCGAAGATGTATATCTGTATCATACCGATAAAGACAACAACCTTGGAAATATATTGTTCAATAGCGATGGGACGGCAGTTTCTCCTGTTTTTTCTTTTGATGAATTGTATAACGACCAGACTTACTACCTGTATGATGTCACGAATTTCCTAAATAATGAACTATCGGATTCCTATTTTGATCCTGAGCACGGATTGCTTGTTACCCTCTCAAACAGGGATTATTTATGCAGTTTTGACCGGATTGTTTTTGAGGATGAAAGCACCAAGCCACAGTTAAGAATCTATTATGTAACGTACTAAAAAAGATTATTCTATGTGCCGGCAATGTTTTATTATTTTCATAGTTCTGATCATTTTTATGCCTGAAGAATACGGACAAACTACATCTTCTCCTTATTCAATGTTTGCACAAGGGCAAATAGAGAATCTCGGAGCAGGCACTAACCGGGCACTCGGAGGTACCGGGCTGGCTTTCAAATCTCATCGCTATCTCAACAATATGAATCCTGCATCCTATTCCGGCATCGATAGTTTATCATTTGTTTTTGAAGCAGGTGTTACAGGCAGGTATACAAGGTACATTACGAACAACCAAAAACAGACAAAATACAATGCCAACCTGAATCATATTGCTTTGGGATTCAGGATTTGCAGATGGTGGGCTACAAGCATAGGGGTAACTCCTTATTCATCTGTCGGATACAAGATCAATACCACGGATATGGTAGAAGGGGATTTGTCTTATTATCTGAAAACCTATGAAGGTTCGGGAGGGATTAATAAATTCTATTTCGGGAATTCTTTCCGTCCTTATAAAAACCTTTCCGTTGGAGTTCATGTTTCCTATATACTGGGTACCATCACTCAGACCGAAACAGGCAGTACCATTGATCAATACATAACCTATATCATTAAAGAAGTTAGCAGGATAAATAGTTACTATATTGATTACGGCGCTCAGTATACAATAAAACATAACGGCTGGAATTATTCACTTGGAGCTGTATTTGGCAATAATAAAGAACTGCATGTGTCCAATGAAATGTATATCATGTATTCTGACGATTCACTCAAGTTAACACCGGAAAAACACAAGTTTATTATCCCTTTAAAATATGGCTTTGGCCTTGCTCTTGAAAAAATGGAGAAACTGAAAGTTGGAATTGATTATGAAAAAAGAAACTGGTCTGCCAACAACAGATTCTCAAATCCGCTTTTAAAGACCAGAGACAGTGAGCGTTTTTCCGCAGGAATTGAATATTGCCCTTACAAAAGCAGAAGAGATCAAGGATTTAAAAAAGTATATTACAGATTGGGAGTCAATTACAATAAGACCTATTTAATAATTCGGAATGAAGCCATTAATTCAATGGCAATAAGTTTTGGATTTGGCATCCCCATTAAACGGGAACACTCAATGATAAATCTTGCCTTTGAATTCGGAAGTCTCGGAACAACCAGCAATGAGTTGATAAAGGAAAATTATGCATTGATGTATATAAACTTCACTATGCTTGATATATGGTTTCAAAAATCCAGATTTAATTAACTAACTGTATCCGAAAAACAGCCCCTTCTTAAATCCTTTTTGAATCTACCATATTGTAGAATTGCGTTTTATACTGATTGCCTATAGGGATACGCTTTTCTCCGATAAGAATGCGGTTATTCTCGATAGAATTGATTTTGGAAAATTGTACTATATAGGATTTATGTACACGGATAAACTCATTCTGTGGCAATTTTTCCTCAAGATTTTTCAGTGTTGTTTTGGTTAATACAGGCCTGATCCCGCAATATATTTTCACATAGTCTTTTAAGCCTTCAATAAAAAGAATTCGATCCAGTTCCAGTTTTACAGTACTATATTCAACCTTGATCATTAAATATCGTTGAGTGTTTTGATGAGAAACGGTTGTCGCCGGTTGAATGTTTTTATTCTTTCTTAAATAAAACATTTCATAGGCTTTGTTTACAGCTCTGAAAAATCGTTCGAACGCAAATGGTTTCACCAGATAATCAATAGCATTCAATTCAAAACCATCCAGGGCATAATTTGAATACGCCGTTGTGAATATTATCATCGGAGGTTTATCGATCGCCTTGATAAATTCAAGACCGGTTATATTTGGCATTTGAATATCCAGAAAAATGAGATCGACTTCCTGATGATTTAACACTTTAACTGCCTCAACCGGATTAGTACAACAAGAGATCAGGTCCATGAAATCGATCTTTGAGCAAAAATCTTTTATGATATTTAGCGCCAATGGTTCATCATCAATCGCTAGGCATTTCATAATTATAAACTTAAATTAAGGACTACTGAATAAATGTCATTCCCCTTATCAATCTGAAAAAAATGATTGTCAGGATATAATAACTGAAGACGACGCTTAATATTTTTAATACCAATGCCGGAATCAGTTATATTATCTTTCTTTTTATTTACAATCTGGTTCTTAACCCTGAGTTCAACCTCATTTTCATTTATCATGACAACAATATCAATAAATGAACTGTTCACATTATCAGCCCCGTACTTGAAGGCATTCTCGATAAGAGGTAAAAGCAGTAACGGAGCTATCCGGAGATCTCCGGCATGACCTTTTATGACAAAGTTTACTGAAACGTTTTTTGTTAACCGTAATTTTTGCAAAGCAATATAATCCTTTATGATATCCAGCTCATTCTGCAGGTTTACCAATTTGTTCTCCGTCTCATATAACATGTAGCGTAAGATGGAAGACAGCATAAGTATGGCTTCAGAAGCAGGTTTTGAGGAATTTATGGTCAGTGAATAAACGCTGTTAAGTGCATTGAACAGGAAATGGGGATTTACCTGTTGTTTCAGGAAGGACAATTCGCTAAAAATGTTTTCTTTTTCAATTTCAGAACGACGATTTTCATCCATTTTCCATTTTTGAATAAGACTGATTGAAATACTGGCTGTATAGATTAGAATCAATCCGTACAAAGAAAATAATACTCTTCCTCCAAAAGGCCCTCTGTTACGCATCGGAATGGATCTGAAAATTGTACGTTCTGTTTGATTTAACAGACCTTTATCGGGAATTATTTTCGGTGGCGGAGGTGCCTGAGGATGTCTTGGAACATAATCACCTGGCATTTTATCATGATCACTAATAAATTTCTGTGCCTGGGCAGATTCTATGTTAACCTTTATAATAAAGGTGCCTAATAACAAAATAATGGACATAATAATATAAATAGTAAATCTTTTCTTAAAAAATAATCCTGGCATCAGTACCAGGTAATTCACGTAAAAAAGCAATGCATATATTAACCAGAAAAAGACAGGATAAAGTATGTGCACTTTTATCCTGAAATTTTTAATAAACAGGAAATTGAGTAAAAACAACAACAACCAAATCAAAATGTGAAAACTGGTTTTTTTTAACGAGAATACCTTCTGCAGTTCCATAATAAAACACCTGTTATAAGAGTTAAAATTACTATTAATGCTTATGATCCTGTATGCATATATGATTTGTTATGGATTATTAACAAATCATTAGAAATAAAAGATCGGCCATATGTTCCTTCTCAGAACTTAGCATGGTAAAAATTGTGGAATAAAGCTATGATTATAAAACCATGAATAAAACACAAATAGATCAACGTATTGTTTGAGTAGATATCCTGGATATGATCAGACTTTTAACTCTGATGTTTACTACAGTCATTTGTTATTCCCATATTCAAGTAGCTTGTTACTTTTTTCGTATCGAACCGAAGAATTAAAGAATTTGAAAGACTAACAAATTGCATATCCGGACAAGCTTCCGGGAATTTTTATTTCTTATTTAAATAGCCAGATAATTAATAAAAACTTCATTATTTGATAT
>JAFGQO010000178.1 GCA_016935615.1 Bacteroidales bacterium | reverse complement strand
TTACTTTCCTCTTTTTGATGAGATCTTTGATTATTATGATATCCCCAATGAGATGAAATATATGTCCATTATTGAATCTGCACTCAACCCAAGGGCCTATTCACGTGCAAGGGCTGTCGGCCTGTGGCAGTTCATGTATGGGACCGGTCGTATGTACGGACTTGAAATCAACAGCCTTGTTGATGAAAGAAGAGACCCGATCAGATCTACTCATGCGGCTGCCCGGTTTGCAAAAGATCTGTATAAGATCTATGGCGACTGGCTTCTGGTAATCGCAGCATACAATTGTGGGCCGGGCAATGTAAACAAAGCCATCAGACGTTCGGGCGGGAAAACCAACTATTGGGATATTTATTATTATCTGCCGCGCGAAACAAGGGGACATGTGCCGGCTTTTATCGCCGCCACGTATGTGATGAATTATTATCAGGAACACAATCTTACACCTGCAAAAGTGGAAATACCTGCATTGGTAGACACTTTGCATGTAAAACAGAAACTCCATCTGCAGCAGGTTTCAGAGACACTTGGCATTCCGCTTCAGATGCTCAGGGATTTGAATCCGCAATACCGTTACGACATCATACCGGCAGGGAAAAAGATATATTCACTTAACCTTCCAAAAGAATATGCCGGAGAATTCACTGACATGGAAGAAACTATATATGCCTACAAAGATTCGATCTTTCTGAATCAGGATAAAATTACCATAAGTCCTGTGAGCAGTTATTCACAACACATCCCCGAAGCACCCGGAAAAGATTATGTAAAAATTAAATATGTGGTTAAGCCCGGAGACAATCTGGGGTATATCGCATCCTGGTATAAGGTAAGGGTCTCAGATTTAAAATACTGGAACAATATCCGCAGGAATATTATCAGATCGGGTCAAAAGCTCACCATTTATAAACACAAAAACAGCGCAGATAAATACAAAAAAATTGATGCTATGAGTTTTGCTGAAAAACAGGCTATGATAGGCAAAACAGTAGTGCCTCAACCCTCCAAATCCCCTGACCTTTCAAACGACAGCGGGGAATATGTAATGTATACTGTTAAATATGGTGACAATCTTTGGGATATAGCCAAGAAATTTCCGGGTGTAAGTTACACCGATCTGATGAAACTGAATAATCTATCTGAAAATGATAAGATCAAACCCGGTCAGCAGTTGAAAATTAAACCAAAGAGCTGAGTTAATAGTTTGGTTGGGCATGTCAATTAAACCAAATATAACATTACTTTTTCTTGCTTCAGTATTAACAATATTACTTGTTATTTCCTTTATTTTTCCTGAACGTGGCATACAAATTGGTAAATCAATGAAAATCAGATTTGCCACTCCCGAAGAAATATTCAGTCAGGAGGATGAAGGGTATGCCGATATATCCGATAAAATCTCAAATGCTCTTATCAATGATTCTATACTGGAGAATCTGTCCATGATTGAAACAGATCAATCCCGGGATACTGTCAGAGCTAATGAAGACAGTTTGAAAACGAGCATTGCTATGCTTAAATTTCCAAAAAACAACAGGAAATTATTATATCCTGTATTCAAGGCATTTGACAAAGCAAAAACAACGGATCAACCGGTAAGAATCATGCACTATGGTGATTCCCAGATAGAGGGAGACAGGATCACCTCATTTATAAGAAACCGGCTACAAAAAAAATTCGGAGGATCAGGCGTTGGACTTATTCCGGTTGAACAGATCTATGATTTCAAATACTCCATTTCACAGGAAAACTCAGATAACTGGTATCGTTATACTTTATATGGGAACCGGGACACTACTCTTTCTCATAACAGATATGGCGCATTGGCCAGTTTCTGCAGGTTTTCGCCTGCCCATCGTCAAAACGATCAATCCGATACTTCTTTTATAACCTCCTGGGTCTCATTTTCTCCATCTGAATATTCCTATTCCAACACAAAGACTTTTCGCCGGTGCAGAATATTCTACAGCCATAATACGGATCCTTTTATTGTTGAATTATACCAGGGTGGGAATCTGCTTGAAGCTGAAATGTACCCTGAAAGCAGTTCACTTAAAACAATTCAATGGATATTTGAAGAATCAGTTTCGGAGATTAAAATTGTGTTTAAAGGTACTGACAGTCCTGATATTTATGGAATAGCTCTTGACGACAGATCAGGAATTGCTGTTGATAATGTAGCTATGCGGGGAAGTTCGGGTTTGGTTTTTACAAAAATGGATAAATCAATACTCAAAGAACATTTTAAGGCTTTGAATGTCAAACTGATCATCCTTCAATTCGGCGGAAATGTTGTCCCTCATATTACCAGTGATTATGGCTATTATGAAAGGCTTCTTAATGCTCAGTTAACCAGGATTAAACAATTACTTCCTGATGTTGCGATCATCGTTGTCGGGGTTGCTGATATGTCAATGAAAAGAAAGGACAGGTATGTTTCTTATCCAAATGTTGAAATGATCCGGGATGCCATGAAAAAGGCAAGCTTTGATGCCGGATGTATTTATTGGGATATGTATGAAGCCATGGGTGGAAAAAATTCCATGCCAAGCTGGGTGTTTGCAAACCCTCCTCTTGCTTCAAAAGATTTTGTGCATTTCAATACACGGGGAGCAAAAATAATTGCTCATATGTTATACAATTCATTGATGTATGAATACAATCTTTATAAAAAGAAGACATCTGCAAGGAATGAAAATCAATAGTACAATTTCCTTTTTCGCGAAGATGATTGTATTTGTATTTATTATAATGCATCTGTGTTTGCAACATGCACGTTCTCAGCAGACCGACTTTTATCTTGAAAATAAACAATACAGCTTTATTAACTACGACAGCAATTCCATTCATATTCCTGTTTATAATACCGGACTGGATGCCATTTACAAATTGATAGACACGATCATAATCAGAGGAACAGGAAAACTTCGGGTGTTGCATATCGGGGGATCTCATATACAAGCTGATATCTATACCCATGTAATCCGAAAGAGATTGCAAAACCTTTCATTTGACATGAATGGCGGAAGGGGGTTGATTTTTCCGTACAGAATTGCAAAAACCAATGGCCCGTCAAACTTTCTGGTAAATTATGATGGGAACTGGAATTTCTGCAAAAATACTCAAATGCAAAAGGATTGTAACCTGGGCATTACGGGCTATTCCGTCACAACTTTTGATTCAATAACCCAGATCATCATTGACATGAACAGAGACAGCTCTATACACTATACTTACAACTCGGTAAGGATCTTTCATGAACCCGGCAGTTACAAACTTGCCGTACAGGTTAATGGCAGGTTGTTCACCGGTTATTATAACGATACTCTGGGATATACCGGAATAGAACTGGATAATGATTATGATGAGTTTCGTCTTATCATTAAAAGAGACAGTATGGACGATTCTTTTAGCTTACTGGGAATTTCTTTTGATAGTGATAATCCCGGTGTTGTATACAATTCAGTTGGTGTGAATGGTGCGATGCTGAAATCTTATCTGAGATGCAATTTATACAAACAGCATCTGAAAGCGATTGCTCCTCATCTTATCATTTTCTCAATCGGTACCAATGATGCTTATACACGAAGTTTCGACAAGGCAATTTTCCGTGAGGAATACAGACAACTTCTGGATAGTACCCTGGAAGTATTGCCCGGCGCACAAATCATTATTACCGTTCCTAATGACAGTTACTTATTCAAACGATATGTAAATCATAATACTGCCAAAATGCGGGATATCATTTATGAACTTTCAATTGAATACGGTTGCGGCGTATGGGATTTTTATACTGTAATGGGCGGCTTAAATTCAGTACAGGCATGGTATTCATTAAATTTAATGAAATATGATAAGGTACATTTCAATCGTCAGGGTTACCTGCTTAAGGGTGATCTGTTCTTTTCTGCTTTTCTGAAAGGCTGGGAAAGTCAGTTTTCAAATGATCTTTACAAGATATCAAATCAGACAAAATAACAGAATGATACTATAAGAAATGGATTTCCTGAGAAACATATTTGTATATGATGAAACGCATCCTCTGATTTTTACAAGGCTTAATTTCTGGATCTTTTTTGCAGTTGTACTGGGAGGATACACCATTATTTATAAGAAAAACGCTCTCCGAAACTTATACCTGTTTCTTGTAAGCTTGTTCTTTTACTATAAAACAGGAGGTTTGTTCTTTTTCATTCTTTTATTTTCAACGGTAACTGATTTTTTTATCGGACATGCAATCTATCGATCAAAGAAAACGCTATACAAAAAAATATGGGTTGCATTAAGTATAACCCTGAATCTTGGCGTATTGGCCTTTTTTAAATATGATTATTTCCTTACGGAAACAATAAATGCTTTTTTTGGCACACACCTGGAAGTTGTAACTCATGCTGCAAAATGGTCGAATGCACTATTCGGAACTCATTTTGATCTGAGTAAAATTCTTCCTCCTGTTGGTATTTCTTTCTTCACCTTCCAGACAATCAGCTATTCTCTTGATGTATATAAGGAAAAGGTGAAACCTGTAAAAAGCCTGGTCGATTTTGGTTTTTATGTGTCCTTTTTTCCTCAGCTTGTCGCGGGACCTATTGTACGTGCAGCCCATTTTGTACCGCAGCTTTATAAAAAGTACACCCTTTCTGCATATGAATTTGGACTGGGTTTTTATCTTATACTTAAAGGATTAACCAAAAAAATGTTAATTGGTGACTATATTGCAGTAAACCTTATTGATCGTGTTTTTGCAAATCCGGCCTCTTATACGGGATTTGAAAACCTGTCGGCATTATTTGGATACTCAGTCCAGGTTTATTGTGATTTTTCCGGGTACACAGACATTGCAATCGGAGTAGCTCTTTTAATGGGATTTTACCTTCCGAAAAATTTCAATTCACCATACAAAGCAAAAAGTGTCGGTGAATTCTGGAAACGTTGGCACATATCCTTATCATCGTGGCTAAAAGATTATTTATATATTCCCATGGGAGGAAACAGGGGTGGATCTGCTTTCACATATATCAGTCTGACCGTTATTTTATTATTTGTAGTACTTATTGCAGGAAAACTTATACTCATCCCGATCTTTATTTTTGTTATTTCAGTAATCTGGTTGCTTACACGTTTTTTCCCTTCAATTAAGCTAACCCTGAGCACAAATATTAATCTCATGATGACAATGCTTCTGGGAGGATTGTGGCATGGCTCAAGCTGGATGTTCGTTCTGTGGGGAGGTTTAAATGGTTTAGGTATTGTTGTTTATAAATTCTGGAAAAAGGTGAGCCCTTATGAGAACAGTACACACTGGCTGGTAAACGCATGGAAGATATTTTTTACTTTCACCTTTATAACCTTTACGCGTATCTGGTTTCGGGGTGAATCTATGCAGGGGACTTACGAATTGCTCTCTCAGGTAAGTACAAATTTTGCCTGGCCACTTGTTCCATCGATGATACTCAATTACTGGAAAGTATTTTTCCTGATGATATTCGCACTCGTTGTTCACTGGCTATCCGATTCAGTTAAGGTAAAATACCGTGATTGGTTTATCGCCCGGCCCCTTTATCAGAAAATAGGTATTGCCGTTGTTGTTGTTTTTATAATTTATCAGTCGGTTTCAGCCGGGCTGCAGCCTTTTATCTATTTCCAGTTTTAGACAGAATACTCCACTGTAATTTAAAAGGTTATCCAATGGGGTAAGATCTTTATTTTAGCCACGAAGTCTCGAAGACTCAAAGAAATCACAAAATCCTATCGTTCAATTATATAACTTTGATTTAATATTTTGGTTGCGGATTTTCACCTTTTTATTTTGACAACCTCATACAGATTTCTTGTATTTATGATCTCTATTTACAATTCCCCCCGTGCTCTGAGGAGGCTGAAGAACCGGGCTTCAAAATCCTCTGCCGGCGATGGAGCGGGCGACAAGGCAAGTTTTCCTTCCGGATCTATCAGATAGTAAATTGGAAAAGCTCTGATATCATAGTCTCTGATAACCGATGATTGATGCCCGTAATGAAGAAACATCCATTTGTAATTGCTGCGCTCCAAAAAACTGTTAATGACATCCTCGTCATTATCAACTAAAATGGTCACGATCTCAAGACGGTCTTTGTGTTTTTCATACAGTGTGCTTAAAAACTTAAATTCATTCAGACAGGTATAACTGAAACAACTGCAAAAATTAAGGTACACATATTTGCCCCTGAAATCGTTAAGGCTTACCAGGTTACTGTCACCATTGTAAAGTTCAAATTCGGGAGGTTCAAAACCGGAAAGCAACCTGGTTGTTTTCTCCCTTATCGATACCGCAACCTCTGTCAGTTCGGGATTTCTGTTTTCACTGATCAAGGTATTCAGAATTTCAAGAAGAGCACTTCTCGGATAATTATCATCATAGAACTCATCATAAATTCCTTTCAGTATTACCATATCCAGCAATTCCTCTTTTCCCAGAACTTCATCATGAGCCAACAAGTTTCGCAGCTCAATGAGTTTCTGCGATGAAATAATACTGCCAAGATCCTTCCCTTGCTCAGTGCGTGAAAAATGCTGAAAATAATTGTCATATACCCTGTTGAAAAGTTCCATATATGCAGGATTATTTAAAAGAATAGGCTGATCTTTGAAATATTCATCCGAAATACTTTTTGATTTTTGCTGGTATGCAAGATGCCTTAACAATCCATACCTGTACTTCCGATAATTAGTAAAAAAAACATTTTTGGATGATGCAAATGATTTTTCCATACGAGCGATATCTTTATCCAACTGCTCAAAATCATCCTTTTCTCTTACTGCCATAATATGTTTATTATAATATGGGAGAAATGCATCATTAAACATTCTGATCTGCACATTCAATTCATCTTCATGAAAATTCTCTGTTGCCAGGTGCACAATAACCGGAGAAAAGTAAGGATTAAGAAAATCCTGTGGTTCTTTGTCTTGTCTCGGAGGCAGTATAATGTTGTATGAATTCCCAGGTGATACGTAAAGATGTACTTTATAAATCCCAATATAGGCAAATACAAAAGTTGTTTTCCCGACACTGAACTGTATATTGATCATTCCATCATCTGCAACAGTGCATTTGTTCAAAACGACTTCCGTGTTTGTTATCTGATCGGAATATTTCAGAAATTCAATATTCACTCCGCTATAGCTTGTGTCCTGTCCTGATATTCTGACATTTGTCTGAGCCTGAATAATGAAAACCCCACAGATGAACACAAGAAAACAAACAGACTTCTTCATAAGTAATACATTAAAGGATTTTTTTTATCTCATCCGGAAGAAAAATTGATGCATCACCTCCATGCTTGATGATATCACGCACTATTGTTGATGTTATATGAGTATGTTCCGGCTGAGTCAGAAAAAAAACAGTTTCAATTTCAGGGTGCATGGAATGATTCATATGCCCTATGGCTCTTTCATATTCGAAATCTGCAGAAGTCCTCAGACCACGCAATATATAATTGGCATCTTTCTGATTGCAAAAATCAACTGTCAGGCATTTATACGTTTCCACTTCCACTTTCTTTTCATCATGAAACACAGCTTCTATCCATTTTACCCTTTTGTCCAGGGGAAAGTATCCCATTTTCGTAGTATTATACCCAATGGCAATAATAATTCTATCGAACAAAGCCAATGCTCTCCTGACAACAGACTCATGACCTATTGTAAACGGATCAAATGAACCTGGAAACAATGCTTTTTTCATACTATAAGGATCTTAATTTATTTACAAAGATAACAGGGCATTACAAACCTTCTTCAGGATATCTCCTTTTCTTTTTGTGAGTTCACAAACAGAATATTGCCTATATCATTAAATCCGGTGAACGTATCAATACCTTTGGCTTTAACCAGTTCATGAAGAAATCCAACAATTGTCAGATCTGCATCCACCGATTTTTCAGATATCAATTCTTTTGTCTTTCTCTTATCATCCGAAGGAATAACCTGTACGTTGCCGGGTGATATTGGCAATCGCCCTGATTTAATCAAAGACATCAGTTTCGATCTCCTTTCGTTGATCTCATCCTGCTTGAAAATAGTAAATATTTTTATATGTCCTCCATGCCATTCAGGATGTCCTAAAATAATGTATGCCAATAGTATCATCAGGTTTGCATTTTCATAATCGTGGGAAGTAATCCAGATATGGATCTCACGTTTGTCTCCAAATCCTTTATAGGAAGTATTCAGGACACATACATCAAATCCCGTGGAATGAATCAGAGAGTAATTTTCCAGTGATCGTTTAAATACTTCAGGATCTGTTCTGCTGAATTCAAATAATATCATATTATTCCCTTTTCCCGAAATTCCCGATAACTGAACGACCTGGGCAATTGCTGAGGTATAGGAAGGACTTATAAGAGTATCAAGATACACCCTGTTTTTGGTGACAGAGGCAAGTTTTATAAGTCTGTCAAGCACCTCTTTTGATTCCCTGGATGTTTGCTTTGATAAATACCCTTCGATATAATGAATATAGGTCCCGAAACCATACTTATAGGATATCCATCTGAGAAGATCAAAAGCACTTCTCCTGATAAAAGTATCTTGTGAAATACAAATAGCAAAAGGTCTCCAATGTACATCTGTATCTTCTTTGTCCGCACGCTGGGCAATAATCTGCAGTTGCCGGCTAAGCTGAAATATAACTCCCCGGAAAAGTTTTCCAAATCCTTTTGCTTCCTTTTTGTTTACAGCTATTGTATAATAAAGCATCCCCATAATTAAAAGTGAAACCATGGCATAGGGCGCATTCATTTTAAACATCAGCCAGAATGACAAGATGGTTCCTACCAACGAGATATACCAGCGAGACCTGAATGTTGGCCTGTAAGAAGGATCAGCGGCAAAATGCTCAAGCAGGGAAATCAGGCATATCGCTCCGTATGTCAGCATAAAGAACATTGAAATGATCTCTGCCACAAATTCAATGGAGCCAACTGCAATAAAGAAAAATGCAATAATTATACTAATAAGGCTGGCATTGCGGGGTTCATTTGAAACCGGCTTTCCGGCTGAAAAATATCGGTTTAGAAATTTGTTGGGCAATATAGCATCAGCTCCGATAGCCTGAAGTGTACGTGGAGCCACAAGAATCGAACCCAAAGCAGAGGATAATGAAGCTGCTGCCAGACCAATGGGAATAATTGGTCCCCAGTATGCAATATCCTTCATTATCAGGTTGTTATTCGGATCTGCCAATACTTCCGGTGAAAAAGAGATCGCCAGCTTATATGCCACTGCAACGTATATAAACAAGCCTGCAACCGTGGCCAATATAGTTCCCCTGGGAATTGAAACTGTCGGATCTTTTAAATCGCCTGATAGTCCTAATCCTGCAGCAAGACCTGTAAAGGCAGGAAAAAGTATGGTAAAAACATAAAAGAAATTTTCAGGATTTTCAACTCCGGAATAAAATGCATTTGTCTTTGGGACCACATCTGCCTGACCAATAAAAAACATTACCAGGGAAATTCCTAAAATGCCAACCACAAAATAAAGTGCTTTCATGCCCAGATTGGCTCCCCTGAGAAGGACGATCAAGGCAAGAATTGTCATTATCGGCAAACTCACAAGTCTTGGATCTGTGGGAATACTATAATTTACGTGAAGATACTCCCGCACAGGTTGGAATGCTTCCGCAAATGCGATAATATAAAATGCAATGCTAATTGCCTGAGAAAGATAAAGTGAGATCCCAACTGCTGCCCCTATATTTAATCCAAATGATCGCGATATGATATAATAAGCTCCTCCGCCTAACACTTTTTGGTTTGTAGCAATTTCTGCCACTGCGAAAGCAGTTGGTATGGTAACAAGATGACCAATAAGAATTAAGCCTATAACCGAAATAAATCCGTAATTCCCGACTGCCCAACCGAATTTCAGAAACAGAATGGCTCCAAGTAATGTCGAAATGGAGGTAACAAAAACTTCAAAGGTTCCGAAATTCGATTTTTTTGGCACAAGTGATTTTAGCATAAAGCTGGAAACTTTTTCCTCTAAATTTATAAACTTTTCGAAAATAAGTGCGGTAAAAGAGCAGTTAATGCAGGTATTACCGTTGCTCCGGTTGCCTTTAGACGATCTTCTGACTGATGCCCGTCAGCAATTAGTATACATTCTGAACCAATTTCACTTGCAACCTCATAATCATGTATCGTATCTCCGATGAACAAGATATCCCCTGAAGACAACCCTCTTTCTCTAACATATTGAATAGCAATTGAGGTCTTGCTTGCCGCATAAATGTCATCAATGCCTTTAATATCATCAAAAAAATACTCAATACCCTTTTCTCTGATTGAACGATGAAGCATATCCTGCTTCATTGCTGAAATAATAACATTTTCTTTTTTACGGCTTTTCAAAAATCCCAGAACTTCTTTAGCCCCGTTCACTATGTATGCAGCACTTAGGTTCATGGTATATGCATCCATAAATTCTACGGATAGTTCTTCAAAACTTTCTTTCTGAAAATCAAATCCGATCTTTTTATAATACTCCTTCACAGGGAAATTAAAAATTTCCTTATAAGTTCCAATGTCTATAGTTTGCAGATTACGCAGTTGCAACATATTGTTCATGGTTGTAAGACAAACCTCCGCATCATTTAACAACGTGCCATTCCAATCCCATACGATTACTTGTTCTTTCATCAGTTTTGCACAATTAACTGTCTGATTAAATAAGATCGTGATCTGAGATGTAAAAGGAAGGGATACCTATTCACTCTGCTGAAAATTTAATCCGCCGAAAACAACGCTTGCCTCAATGCTCAGTTTATTGGAAGATGTATCAGCGTCTTGCGATTTATATGCGGCGTTCCCAAAAGCAATGGTATTCCCGTCAGGTAATCTTGCAGATGAAAAAACAGCATCTATTTTAATTTGCAGCGGTACATTCTGAGGCAACAAAATATCTGTACTCCCAAAAACCGTATTGAACTTTAATTTTGTCGTACCCGGTGACAACGAATCAATTTCCCGGAAATCATATACCGTTTTACTGAAAATTGTATTGTATTCGCCATTTTGAATCTGGGAAGATTTATAGGTTTTCTCACCAAAAATGACATCCTGATCACCTCTGTGCGGATGAAAAACAGGTTTCCCGATGAGTATTATTATTCCAAGAAGTATAAATGCTCCTGCAATAACAATTCGAAATATGCTGATACCGAATATTACCTTAAAGATAATACTCAATCCTATGGCAATAAGGATTATGCCCCAAAAAAGTCCGGCGCCCATTTTCATTTATTATTAGTTTTAACAGTAAAAGTAACGAGTCCTTTTCTTATATCAAAATCCTGTTCTGATCAGGATTGAGAAGAGAAATCAAATGGTTGCCTTACTTTTTGTTTCAGCAACGCTATATTAAGCACTTGCAAAATATCATCGACATAATGGAACGTTAATCCTTCCAGGTATATTTGATTGATCTCTTCAATGTCTTTTTTATTATCGGAAGAAATAATAATTTCTTTAATATTCGCCCTTTTGGCAGCCAGGATTTTTTCCTTTATTCCGCCGACAGGCAGTATTTTGCCACGAAGTGTGATCTCTCCTGTCATGGCAGTTTTACCCTTTACCTTGCGTTGTGTAAGAGCAGAAGCAATAGAGGTTGCCATGGTAATGCCTGCAGATGGTCCATCCTTTGGAATCGCCCCTTCGGGAACATGTACATGCAAATTCCAGTTTTCAAATATTTCCGCAGGAACATCGAGTACTTCGCTATGTGATTTTAAATATTCCAATGCTATCACAGCAGATTCTTTCATAACCTCCCCCAAATTCCCGGTAAGTGTCAATTTTCCTTTTCCTTTGCTTAAACTGCTTTCAACCAGCAGGATTTCACCTCCGACACGCGTCCATGCCAAACCTGTCACAACTCCTGCATATTCATTCCCTTCATATTTATCCTTTTTGTATCTCGGATGACCCAGAACCTCTACTACCTGAGATTGCATCAATTTAGAATTATAAATTTCCTCAAGAGCTACCTTCTTGGCAATGACCCTGCAAATCTTTGCCAGTGTTTTATCCAGTTCCCTTACACCAGATTCACGTGTATAATATTCAATAATAAATCCTAAAGTGCTTTTCGGAAAAGATACATGTTCTGTTTTCAATCCATGGTTACTAAGACATCGCGGGATCAGATGTCTGCGGGCAATTTCGATTTTCTCTTCGACAATGTAACCACTCACATCAATCAATTCCATTCTGTCAATAAGTGCAGGATGAATTGTTGATGTTGTATTGGCAGTTGCAATGAACATAACCTTTGAAAGATCATATTCCATCTCAAGATAGTTGTCATAAAATGTACTATTCTGCTCAGGATCGAGAACTTCAAGCAAAGCAGATGCCGGATCACCATGGATATCTCTCCCGACCTTGTCAATTTCATCCAACACAAATACGGGATTTGAAGATTTGACTTTTTTAAGACTTTGAATAATCCGGCCTGGCATAGCTCCTATGTATGTTTTTCTATGTCCGCGTATTTCAGCCTCATCATGCAATCCTCCAAGCGACATTCTGACATATTTTCTGTTTAATGCATGAGCAATAGATTTTCCCAAGGATGTTTTGCCGACACCCGGAGGACCATAAAGACAGAGTATCGGTGATTTTAAATCTCCTTTCAGCTTCAACACGGCAAGGTGTTCAAGTATTCTGTCTTTTACTTTCTCCAGACCATAATGATCTTTTTCCAGAATTCTTCTGGCTCGTTTCAGGTTAAAATTGTCCTTTGTGTAAGTATTCCAGGGAATATCAAGAAGAGTCTGTAAATAGTTTACATGTACGGAATATTCTCCTGTTGCCGGATTCATTCTGTGAAGTTTGCTTAATTCCTTATCAAATACTTCCTGTACTTCTTTGTTCCATTTTTTGTGTGAACCCTTTTCCTTAAGCTCTTCTATTTCCTGTTCAATGGGGCTTCCTCCCAGCTCATCCTGAATGGTTTTCATCTGCTGATGCAACATGAATTCACGTTGCTGCTGATCGATATCCAGTTTTACTTTCGACTGGATATCATTTTTTAATTCCAGCATTTGTACTTCACGCACCAGAAATTCAAGAAGTGCTATTCCGCGTTTCTTCAGATCATCCTTTTCAAGGAGACTTTGTTTATCACTTAGTTTTATATCGCTGTTCGAACTGATAAAATTTATCAGGAACGTTGAGCTCTCAATGTTTTTTACTGCAAATGAAGCCTCAGGAGGAATATTGCTTGAAAGCTTAATGATTCTCAGGGACAGATCCTTTAAGGATCCGACAATAGCTTCAAATTCAGAGTCTTTTTTCTTTGGCTTAATGTCATTTAACTGTGATACCTTGGCGATAAGGTAGGGCTCGTCTTTGACCTGTTCTTCGAGAATAAACCTTCTTTTGCCCTGTATGATCACGGAAGTTGTTCCGTCAGGCATTTCTAAAATACGAATGATTTGAGCCACTGTGCCAACAGAATACAAATCCTTCATTTGAGGTGTATCGTTTGAAGGATCTTTTTGGGATACAGTTCCCAGAATTTTGTTTTTTTTATAAATGTCCCTGATCAGTTTCATGGATTGTTCTCTTCCGACAGAAATAGGAATGATAACTCCAGGAAACAGAACAGTATTACGCAAAGGTAAAATTGGCAGGATTTCAGGTATATCACTTTTTAATAGGATATCCTCATCTTCATCCGTAATTAATGGAATGAAATCAGCCTCATCATCAGCAGAACTTGCAATAAACACCTTTTTCAGATTGTTTTCCGTACTCTTACCCATATAAATATTTTCTCCTGTTTCACAAAAACAAATCAAGACAAACTGTCATAAATCTGTCTACCATAGCAATTCCTTATATGCATGTCAATCAACGTGCCATAAACATATTTCCGAATTATTCTTTCCGGTATTTTTTCGATAGTTCAAAAATATGACTTAAGATTTCAATATCCTTTCCCGTGAGTGGCAAATTCCTTCTATTCATAACAATCTCTGCGGTCTCCAATGCTTTTTTGATAGCATATACTCTAAATCCACCTGATCCTCCCCATGAAAATGACGGAATAAAATTACGAGGGAATCCTGAACCGTATATGTTTGCGCTTACTCCAACCACAGTACCTGTATTGAACATAGTGTTAATTCCACATTTTGAATGATCTCCCATGATCAAACCACAAAACTGAAGTCCGGTATCAACAAATCTATCTTGCTTGTAATTCCATAGCTTTACAGAAGCATAATTGTTTTTCAAATTGGAGTTGTTAGTGTCAGCTCCCAGATTGCACCACTCTCCAATGACGGCATTCCCGAGAAAACCGTCATGAGCCTTATTCGAATAGCCGAAAAATATTGAATTGTTGATTTCACCACCTACTTTACAATACGGACCAATGGTTGTTGCTCCATAAAGTTTTGACCCCATCTTAATAACAGAACCATCGCACAGAGCCAGGGGTCCCCTGATAGCTGATCCTTCCATTATCTCTGCATCCCGACCTATGTAAACAGGTCCGGCTGAAGTATTAAAAACAGAACATTCCACTTTGGCTCCTTCTTCCAGGAATACCTGACATTCACCGATTATAGTATTTGTATCACTTACTTTTTGAGAGATCCGGCCACCGGTAATATTTAAAAAATCTGATTTCAGAACCTTATCATTCAATAGAAAAATATCCCAGGGATTTCTGATGGAAATAATTTCATCAGTATATTCAACCGGTTCTTTCCAACGAATTAAATTATCAAACGTTTCAGGCTTTGAACCACGGTAAGCCAGAAGGATATCATTTCTAATCAGAATTTCTTTATCACTTAAATGAACAATAGTATCAACCAGTTTTTGATCTGGAATCAGGCAGGAATTTATAAAAATAGTATCCTCTTCAAGTTCCGTCGGATATTTTTTACTTAAGTAATCAACTGTTAAATAGGAAGCAGAAGCTTCCAGATAAAACAGCCACTTTTCCTTAATGGTGGTAATCCCCACACGAAGTTCAGAAACAGGCCTTGTAAAGGTAAGTGGAAGCAGGTTATCCCTGTTTTGATCGTCGAAGAGTATTATATTCTTTTGACCGGCCATGATCTGCAATTTTACGTAAGATTAAAAAAGCTCCGTATTTTAGTATCAAAATAACGGAGCTTTAGAATTCTTCAAAAGATAATTATAAACTATTTTGCCTTTTTATCCAAATGCTTCTTGTATTTGCTGTAATATTTATCAACACGACCGGCTGTATCCACGAATTTCATCTTACCGGTATAAAACGGATGTGAAGTATTTGAAATCTCCAATTTAATCAACGGATATTCTTTCCCATCTTCAAGTTTTACAGTCTCTTTTGTAGGTGCAGTAGATCGGGTCACAAAAGTATAGCCGTTTGACATATCTCTGAATGCAACCTGTCTGTAATTCTTTGGATGTATATCTTTCTTCATTTTCTTTTTGTTTACCTTAATTTCCAGCTCCAAATATTGGGTTTGCAAAATTACATAAAAATTTCTTTTTCCAAAATCACATATATAGAAAATATTTACCTGTACAATTTTCCTTCGAATTCATTATTGAATCGTTTAAATAGAACATTCGGATCAAAATGATACAGGTAAGTGACATGCTTTTTCATTAATTTACAACCGATCTTATCGTAAATGCTTAACATTCTCGGATTATAATCACCTACCCACGAAAGTTCAATCTCTTTATACCGGGGCTTTTTTGCAAGAATTTTAACCAATTGGTAAAACAATGCTGCTAAAATACCAGTATTCTGATATTCAGGCAAAATTCCGAATATAAAGATCCGTGATCTTGTTACAGCTCTTTTTTTGTAAAACAAAAGTTTTAATTTGTTCAAAAGGTTAAGCTTGCCATTCTTAAGTTTTTTAAGAATCTGATTTAGGTCAGGGAAACCTACCATCAATCCGGTTGGTTTGCCTTTGTTATAGGAAAACCAGATAAATTCCTCTTCGATTACCATTCTGGCTTCCTCTATTATTTTTCTGATCTCTTTGTGCCGGAGAGGAATATACCCGTCGTGAAATGCCGACCAAATAGTATTGTAAGTAATAACAAAATCATCAACATATTTATCTATGTTTCTAAATTTGAAATGCTCAAAACTATACCCTGGACGGGATTCGGTATATTCGGCAAATTTCACCAAATGATCAGGAAAGCCCTCTGACAAATCTTTATGAAAAGAACATTGTCCAAAATAATTTTTAAATCCGTAATTTTCAAACAATTCCTTATAATAAGGATAATTATAAGGCATACTATAAGCCTGCTGCATAAATCCTTCAATAAGTACACCCTGGTAATTGTAATTCTCACCAAAATTGATAGGGGCCTGCATTGCCTTCATTCCTTTGGAACTTAACCATTCTTTTGCAGTATTAAAGAGAAGATCTGCAGCATCCTGATCGTTTATGCATTCAAAAAAACCGGCTCCTCCGGTTGGTTGCTCGTACAAGTTTACCTTGTTGTAATCAATGAATGCGGCTATCCGGCCAATTAGCTTCCCTTCTGAATTTTTAAGCACCCAACGATTTGCGATACCATTTTGGAAACAAATATTGGATTCGGGGTTGAAAATACCTTCGATTTCAACATCCAAAGGACAAACCCAGTTTGGATCTCCTTTGTACAAAATCTTGGGAACCTGTAAAAACTCCTTTGCCTGCTCTTTATTTGTTACTTCAATTAAATTCATGCCTGTGCTTTGCCAGTTAAAAACGATAAAAATACTGATTTTCAAATTCAAAAAAGATATTAACTTTGCACACCCTGATATGGTGGATGTAGTCCCGAAAATTTAAAAAGACAAAGCCTTTTGGTTTTTCGGGATTTAAGCGCCAGACACTTTATGGATTTTAAAAAATATCGTTCTTTAAATATTATGGTGGATGTAGCTCAGTTGGTTAGAGCGCCAGATTGTGGTTCTGGAAGTCGTGGGTTCGAGCCCCATCTTCCACCCTGAATAAGGAAAACCGGTTTTTCAGAAAACCGGTTTTCTTTTTTTAAAGCGTTGAATACTTGTATTCATAGGCGAAAAAAAGAAAAACGGTATCCATGCAAGGCATGGAAGCGGTTTTTCTTATTCATATCGAACCCCGGGTCCGTGAGTCCCGATATGTATCAAGACGAACAACCCCATCTTCCACCCAAATGCCTTAGGAAAACCCTGGGGCTTTTTTGTATTATAAACTTATTCATTGACTGCAAGTAAGGGCGAGAAGTCTATCCCGGTTTAGATTTTGTGCAAAGTATGAGCTATAGCCCGATTAGCCTGCGGTGGCCCGGTCATTCATCGTAGCCACCAGGAATAACAGAGGGTATGGCAATATTCGAAGGGTAGCATTGTGCGATTTAGGCTAATCAGGGTTTTTTGCCTGCTTTTTCACGATGAAAAAAGCAGGGCCTGTCCGGCTTTGCTTCGCTGAAGCTATGCGAAAGCAATGCGAGGACGAGTAAAGAGATTGGCAAATCAATAAGTTAAAGCAACGCAATAACCATCATTATTAATTATTCATTGATTTTTCTCAGGACCTTCGCCATAGGCTTGGGCTCTCAAAGACGCATTTTTTCAAGGCGGGATCTAAAATTTCTATGCAATTATGTTTGGCATTGCGCACCATGCAATGCAGTGCCACAGAATAATCCGGGCAAATGATACGCATTCAAAAGCAGTGTTCCATAGCATGGGCGATGCCTGCCAGTCCGGCAGGCAGGGATCAATAGCCCTATCGTCTTTTTTATTATCTTACTAATTATAGTATTTTTACTGCTAATCCAAACTTTATCAACAAAAAACCCTGAATGATGAAAATCCCTAAAACTAAAACAATAATCAAGACTCTTCTGAATTACACGTTTATTTTGCTGTTACTTATTGCCTGCAATAAAGATGATACAACAGATATTCCTGAAGAAGAACCTGATAACGGGCCAAAGATTGTTGGCTGCAACAGTGTTGAATATGACGGATATATTTATAATAACATTGGCTGTGCACCTGGAATAGCTTTTTTTAATATACAAATTACTGAAGGAGAACATTCAGCGGAATTCAATATTCAATGCTCTGATTACGGTTGTATTTCTTATGTTGCATTGCCTGATGAAGATACTGTGAATTATCCTCCGTCATTAAACTTCATTGAGGATCAGACAGTAACTTATATACATACCAAAACCATTTATTTATCTGCCCATGATATGAATCAGGATATACTGACTTATAGTATTGAACCGGATTTGGATTTTTTAACTCTTGGAGATAATGAACTTGTTATAAATCCTGAAGAAAAAGACGTCGGGAATTATAATTTGACTGTTACAGTTAGTGATGGAAAGGGGGAAACTGACAGTAAGGATTTCACAATTAATATTGTCAGGTACATATGGGCATTCAATACGGTTGGTGAAATAAATTCATGCCCTGCTATCGGATCAGATAACACTATATATGTTAATGCGGAAGGATCTCTTTTTGCTATAAACCCTGATGGTACGGAAAAGTGGGAATTCGTGGAAGACATAAGCGCTAATGCTTCCCCTGTAATAGGCTCAGACGGTACTATCTATACCTGTTCTCACTATTCACTATACGCAGTAAATCCTGATGGTACAATGAAATGGGAGTGTGAAACAGGTGAAATGTATGAGTCAACACCTGCTATAGCTCTTGATGGAACAATATATGTTGGCTCAAGAGAGAATAAATTATATGCCATAAAAGCTAACGGTGATATTAAATGGGAATTTGAGGCAGATGACTATATCGATTCTTCCCCTGTAATAGCTCTTGACAATACCATATATGTTGGTTCTCATGCACCCGGATTATATGCTATTAATCCTGATGGGACAATGAAATGGGAATTTGAAACCACCGTACCAATTCGTTCTTCTCCTGCAATTGCAACGGACGGCACAATATATGTCGGGTCATGGGATGATTTATATGCATTAAATCCTGATGGTACTGAAAAATGGAAATTCAATTACGCAGGCGGTCAATCTTCTCCTGCAATAGCAACAGATGGTACTATATATGTCGGTTCTTATAGTGATGCATTATTTGCAATAAATCCTGACGGAACGGAAAAGTGGGTATTTGAAGCAAGCTCAAATGTTAATTCTTCCCCTGCAATAGCTTCAGATGGCACTATATATTTTGGTTCTCAGGATAATTATATCTATGCAATACATCCTGACGGTACAAAGAAATGGGAAATTGAAACGGGTTCCTTTGTTCCTTCTTCACCGGTAATAGCCGTTGACGGGACAATATACATCGGCTGTGAAATTTCAATGAATAACGTACTTTGTGCCATTTATGGAGAGGATGGTCCGGCTAATTCTCCATGGCCTGTATTTCACCACGACCTGAAACATACCGGAAGACAAGAGTAGAAGTCCACTGTATTGTTTATATTGTTATTAATTATGCCATCTCATAGGTCTCCCACTCGTTTGGAAATGAAATTAATACTTCATACTATTTAAAAGAAAAGAGGGAATGAATCATTCCCTCTTAAAAACTTTCAATTGCCTTTCTTTTCTTACCTTTTTTATCGCGCTATGATTAGTTGTAATTCTTTTTTCTAATGATCATACCGGCTTCATCGTACTCGATCCACAGACCGGAGCGTGTATTTTCAGCATATACACCTTTTTGTTTCAGTACACCGGTGGAATACCATATTCTGAAATCTCCGCACAAAGAATCATTTTTGTAATGAACTTCATATAGCTTTTTCCCGTTTTCAGCCCACTGCTCCCATTTTCCGTTGTACCTGCCATCAATAAATTCACCTTTTCTGTTAATGCTGCCGTCTTTGTAATATGTAATGAATTCACCATCCAGTTTTCCGTTTCTAAAAGTCATTTCCTGTTTTATGATCCCTGTATTGTTATAATGCATAATACAGCGGCCGGTATAGGGTTTTATCTGGTCGGGAAGATAAAATATTTCCTCTGGCAATTCATTCTCTGTTATCACAATGCCCTTATGTGAGCACGATGCGAAAAAGAATAAAATCATCAGATAATATACTACTTTCTTCATAATCGTAAATTCAGCCTTATTCAGGTTGTTTCGCTTAACTTTACGCTAAATCGAATGAGCAGTTGAATTAAATTGATTAATGACAGGAATTTCTGCGTGAGAATATCAATATTTAGGGTAAATCCTTACTCCTCTTCTACCAATCTCCATGTGGTTTGACGGCCTGGGAACTTCATTCCCGGCATATATCTCA
>JAFGQO010000177.1 GCA_016935615.1 Bacteroidales bacterium | reverse complement strand
GTTGTCTCAAAAGGTAAATATTTTAAGATAGCCACGAAGTCCCGAAGACTCAAAGAATTCACAAAACTCTGATATTCAATTATATATTACTTTGTGAGTATTTCGTGAATTTAGTGTCTTGGTGGCGAATTTTCAACTTTTGAGACAACCCCTTTTATTTTTCTTTTTGTGTAAACCGGATCAATTGATCAATTAGCTTTTTTATTGTCTTTTCAATTGTATGGTATTCTTGGATCTTGTTTTGAAGAACCAGAAATGCCATGACTAATTTTTTATCTTTCTCTTGTAATGAATGGATCAATAAATTTTTATGGAGTCTGTATGCTTCACGAATCCTTCTCTTCATCAAATTTCTGTCAACTGCTCTTTTAAAAAGCTTCTTTGGTGCAGAAATTACTATTTGTACAGGAGAAGGAGTAAGTATTGATTTATCGGGGAATAAGTATATACACCTGATAGAATTTACCTGAAGGTATTTACCTTCGCGGAATAACAGATCAATAAGTTTCTTGGAGCTTAGTCTTTCAGCCTTGCCAAAACGATATCTTTCTTTATCCTCCTGGGATTTTTTATCCATTTGGTTTAAGAGGTTTTAAGAATAATTCGGATAGTAGTACCCTTTCCAATGTCAGATTCTGCGACAAATATTTTTCCTTTATGGTATTCTTCAATAATGCGTTTTGTAAGTGAAAGACCAAGTCCCCAGCCTCTATCCTTAGTGGTAAATCCAGGTTTAAAAATGGTTTTGTATTTTGATTTTGAAATGCCTTTTCCTGTATCGGAAATATCAACGAATACAAAATAAGAATTTTTTGTAACTGTTACTTTGATATTCCCTTTTTCACCAATTGCATCCATAGCATTTTTACAGACATTTTCGATAACCCATTCAAATAGCGAAGTGTTTAGTGGTAGAATAATATCATTTTTATCTGCCTGCAATTCAAATGATATTTTTTCTGAGGACCTTGTCTTTAAATAATGAAGGGAGTTTTCAATAGTCTTCACCAGATTTTCAGGTTTTAAAACAGGAGGAGATCCAATTTTTGAGAACCGTTCTGTAATTATCTTTAGTCTTAAAACATCTTTTTCTAACTCTCCGATATACGCATCATCCTGATTCTTTAATTTTAGCATTTCAAGCCATGCCATTAATGAAGAGATGGGGGTTCCAAGTTGATGAGCTGTTTCTTTGGATAAGCCAACCCAAACCTGGTTTTGTTCTGCTTTACGTGAAGAGCTGAAAGCAAAATATGCAACACCAATAAAGATCAATATAACACCTAACTGTATCCAGGGATAATAAGTAAGACTGGTGAGTATTGTTGAACGACTATAATATAAGTATTGTTTGTTGTTGTCTGATAATGGGATTTCAATAGGAGGATTCTCCTCCATCATTTTTTCAAGTTTCTTATTTAAATATTCAGGATTATGAACCCTGGTGGAATCAAGATTACGGTACAATGAAATCGTTGTGTCCGATTCAACAAGTATTACAGGAACCGTTTCATTGTTCTGTATCACAGAAAACAGGAATCCCAGACTTTCACTCTCAAGATTAGCATTTGGAATCAGACTGGTTGCCTTAGCCCACAGAGCTATTTTTTTCTGCTCTTCAATAGCGAGCTTTTTAACCAGTGAATTGGTATACCATAAAGAACCGGCACCTATAGTGACAGCACAAATGAAAAGAAAAAATTTCCACCTGATTTTCTTTTTGTAAATATTCATTTTGATAAATTTTTGCGTCTGTCAAAGATAATGAAACCCTTATCATGAATGTCAATTGATTCAAAAGAGTGTGGCCAAAAACACATGAACATGGTTTATAAGCCCTGTTTGGTTTGATGATTGACAGGGAAGCCAATAATGCAGTTGTAAAAAAACAGATACAATGAGAGGGATACTGATCAATGAAATATTTTACTGGTATTGATTTACAGAAGTTCACTTTGTTTTTGTTCGTGACATCTCTTTGGTTTGTACACTTCCTGTCCGGCTGTAACAAAAAACCTGTGCAACATTAATACAATTAGGGAGAACAGGAACTTCGTATTTTAAAAAAGTAGATTAAATCTCTAATAATAAGATTGTTAAATTGAATTAACTCTTGTATAAATTTAATCATTAGTGAGTGTTTATTAAAACCAAAAAGAATTGGTTTTATGAATTGATGTAATTGAGAAGTCACATAACAAGGATCAATCATCTTTCCACTCTATTTGGAATTCCTGCTCTTCCTTTTTTTCATTTGCGCCAGGTAGATCAGTATCTTCTTGTTCTTCAAAATCTTCCCATTCAATTCGGGATGTATCTTTGAATGTTACAGAAGATTTGTCAGCATCTTTCTCAGGAGAAAACAATTCTTTTAATACTTCTTTTTCTTTTTGAACTTTATTTTTAAAGGATGATCTGGCAGCTGATCTATCGTAATTTACTTCATAGGTGTTTTCATCGCCTGTAATAATTATTGGGATCATTGTTTTGCCATAACCGTCATCAACAATGTATCCGAATTCGGTGTTTTCAGGTTTGTTTTTCTTAGCTTTTTTCCATAATACATCAGATAACTGAACCTGTAACCTGTAGGTGTATTTTTTATCAAATCCGTGAATGCCTGATCCCAGTAATGATAAAGCGGATGAGTGTATATCAGTTTCGGAAATAAACACCTTCATGTTATTGATATCAACAGAAGTTTTTAAAGTCTCAAACTTTATGTGTTTCAGTTCCTCAACCTTAATATATCCTGATAATCCGAGCAGAGGTTCGTAATTTATTAATTCACCATCATCAATTCTGATTTGTGAAGCCAAATGAATTTTTCCCGGTATAAGATTGAGATTGGAATCCCAGGCAGTAGTAAATTCAGTTGTACCAGAGAGAATACCATCAAGATTATCACTATGAATAACATCTTGTCGGAAATTATTGAAAGTGAAGAATAGATCCCCAATATCAACACCTTTTAAACTGGCTTTGCATTCTGCGGTTATTGTATTGTTGATTTCACTGATAATTAGGTTACTTTCAATAGTTCCTTCCAGAGTGTGCATGGAAAAGTCCTTAATTGTCAGACTTTTAGGTGTATACTCAAGATATCCGTCAACGTGGGTAGCTTTAAATTTGCCGGAGGAAAAATCATTTGCCCTGAATTTGCCATATACAACAACAGAATCAGGGAATACAACTTTACCGGCATCTTCTTTTTTATCATCCGTATTCAGTATTAAAAAATCATCTGTATTAAACTTATCAGAAAGTATTTCGCAATCAAAAACCGGATTAACGGACTTATTCCCGGTTAGAAAAGGTATACTATGAATTGAACCACGAATCAACAGATCAGTTTTGCCGGTATTAATGGTAAGTTTATTAATAATAACCTCACTGATTGTAATGATTTTTAGTTCGCCTTTAATCCTGGAAGGAGGCAAATTCCTGTTCAGTTGTTTTAGAGTTATTTCGTGAATTGTCAGGCTTCCGTTGAAATGACTTTTGTTCCAGTCAATGGATTTACGGGTTCTTTTTTGAGACATAGAGAATTTGAACTGAACTGCGCCTGTTATAAAGCCAGAAATAGTATAATTCTCAGGTATTCTGAGAAAATTCAAAACCTTATCAAGCTCAAGGTCAGTTGCTATTCGGCCGGAAACTGTTGGGATTGAGAAATTGGTTATATTTCCTGAAAATGACACATTACTTTTTCCGGATTTCCCATAGAGAGTATCTATTAATAACACGCTGCTACTATTATTTCTGAGTACACCATTGGAATATTTGCCATAAGACAGTATATCGGTTATTTTGTATTCGTAATCTTTAAACCTGACAATGCCTTTTTCAATTTTATATTTTACAGCAATTGCCGGGGATGTTCCATTTCCATATCCTGAAACAGAAGAAACAAGATATATCAATCCATTTTCTATACGAGCGTTGTATTTATTCAGAAAGGTATTCAGAAAAGGCAGTTCCAATTTGGAAAGAGAGGCCGATTGACTTGATAATGAAAATTGATATTGTTTGTTATGATTATTGTAACTACCTGAAACAGACATTTTGATACCCAAAAGAAGTAAATTACCTTTATGTATTGAATATACGTCGGCTTCTTTATTCAGAGAAAAGTGAATTGCAAAAGACTGATCATTGAATATCTCTTCATGTTTCATTTTCAAACGGGTTTTTGAGAGTTCTGTTTTGGCCTTGATCAGAAAATTCTGATTGCTGAAATTCCCTGAAAGATCTCCCTTATTTATACAGGTAAAAAAATGGTCTGTGGTTTTTTCATTGAAATAATTGACAATAACATTTTCAAGATGTATTTTTTTAAGGTTCACAGCGAAAGATACTGAAAGGCTATCTTCAGGTTTTGTTCTGAAAATAGCATAATTTGTTTTTCCGTATTTGTCACGAAGGAGATTAAGATATGCATCAGTTAGTTCTATTTTTTTTAATTCATACTCTTTTTGAAACAAGCTTTTCATGTTAAAAGAGAACCTTACCTGTTTTGCGAATAGTAATGTATCCTTATTAAATAAGGTCACTTCGCTAATAGTTAAATCATTGGCTGATTTAATAAAGACATTTTTCAGTGATACACTGATGTTTGGAAAATCTTCGAGTATGATAAATTCAATATTTTCCTTTTGAATATGTATTTCGGTGGTTAAACGTTCATCAAGATAAGGCTTAAGGACATTCAGAATATGTTCACGAAAGTATTTGCTGTGAAAGTAAAAAACGGCAAGCAGAATCAGCCATACAACCGATAATGCAATAACAATTCGAAAAAGCAGATTCCTATTCACTCAACAGGGTTTAAATTTCTACTATGAGAAATGCAAAAATCAGGCAAATTATTGCATCAGGAATTGAAAATTTGCACCGGGTTGTAATTCAACAGGCTGATCTCCATACTTGAATATTCTGCATTTTTTTGTTCCAAGCAGATTGATTTGCCCATTTTCTATCTTAAATAATGTGCCTTCGCGCAAACCAGCTACGTAAAGATTTTTATTCATCAAAATGAATTCTTCAATTCTCATTTCACGAGTTTCCCCGGCATGATTTTTATATTTAAAATCGGTATAATGCGGGTTAATCTGAAAAGGTATCAGATGCAATGCAGAAAAGCTTTCAGGTTCAACAATAGGCATATCGTTTGTTGTTGAAATAGTAGGACAGGCAAAATTGGATCCCGCACTCCATCCTATATAAGGAATGCCGCTTTGAACTCGTTGTCTGACAGGCTCTATTAAATTCAACTTTTGCATTTCTTTCAACAGACAAAAAGTATTTCCTCCTCCAACAACGATAAAACCTGCCTCATAGATAGATTCTAACATATCTTTTGCAGAATGAATGGAATGAATGTTCAATTTCAACGTTTTAAATTTTGAATTAACGAGTGAGAAATAGTTATCAAATCCAATGGAAATTCCTGCAAAAGGAATAAAAATACCTTTTCCTGCATTTGAACCCAGAAATGATTTAATGTAAGGAAGAGCATAATTCAGATATTCTTCACCGGCATTTGTTGAATTACTGAATAGTAATAAACGCATTACATATTATTGTTTGTTCCTTGCTTTTAATTTGGGTTGTTCTTCCGGAATACTTTCCTCATCATTCAGGGAAGATTTTATCTTGTTTACAGGAAGGAATTGGTCTATTTTGGCATAAAGATTGTTAGGATTCAAAGGCTTAGTAATATAGTCGTCACACCCGGCTATAATGCTTTTTTCTTTATCTCCTTCCATGGCAAATGCGGTTTGGGCAATTACGGGGAGGCCTGGTTTCAAAGCTTTAATTTCTTTTGTTGCTTCATAACCGTTTTTATAAGGCATTTGAATATCCATTAATACAATATCGATTTCGTCAGAAAATTTTACGGCTTCAACCACTTCCTTACCATTTACTGCCCGAACAAGACGAACTTTGGTTTTTTGAAGCAACTCTTTTAAATAAACATAACTATTATCATCGTCTTCAGCAACAAGGAATGTATAATTATTCCAGTTGTATTTCTGGTCTTTTAAATGAATCTGATCCGGAATGATATCCATATTCGTATCATGAATACGCTCAAAAGGCAATTGGAACCAAAAGCGGGTTCCTTCTCCCGGAACAGAACTTACCCACATCTGACCTCCCAGCAATTCAACAAGATTTTTTGAAATAGAAAGTCCAAGTCCCGTTCCTTTCACATTAGTATCTTCCTGAATATCAGCTCTTTTAAATCGATTGAAAACAACATTAAGCTGTTCTTTTGTTAATCCAACGCCGGTATCTTCAACTGAAAATTCAAGAATCCTGTCATTCACATTTTTTAACGCAATAGATACCTGTCCTTCATTTGTAAATTTTATCGCATTGCTGATCAGGTTTGAAAGGATTTGTTTCAATCTGAACTGGTCAGTATGAAATACAATTTCATCATTGGGAAGTGATGTTTGAAGTTGTATTTTTTCTTTGCCAATGCTTGCTTTATATCCTTCAAAAGTCATGCATAACTCATTGATGAGTTTTTTCGGATAACAATTCGAACGTTTTATTTTTATTTCTCCTGCTTCAATTTTTGCAATGTCAATAATGTCATCAATTAAATTGAGTAATATTTGTCCGCTTGAATTGATGTATTGAATAAATTCATTTTTCTGATCTTCGGATACCTGGCTTTGAGACAATAAATTTGAAAAGCCAAGAATTGAATTCATGGGCGTACGAATTTCATGAGACATATTTGCAAGGAAGGATGATTTGTGTTTATCAGAGTTAATTGCCCGTACGGTTTCTTTTTGTAATGTTTCAATGTATTTGTTCCTTAGAGTTGCATCTATTATTATTCCTCTTCTGCCTACTATATTGTTTTCTTTGCATACGGTATCGGAATAAACAAGTGCCGGAAATTTAGTTCCGTTTTTACGGATTGCTTCATAGTCTGAGTTTTCCACCTTATTAAGTCCAATAAGAGCATTGTTTGTATTTGTTTGAAGTATTTCAATAAGGTTAAGGCCCTCTTCAAGATCATTTTGTGAATATCCAAAGGCATTGTACCAGGCTTTGTTTACATAAATCAAATTCCCGAGTTTGTCTGTTTCAAAAATACTCTGAGGTAAAAGATCTGTCAGGTCACGATATCTTTTTTCGCTGTCTGTTGCTTTTAAGAGTGCAATATCCCTCTGTTTTTCGCGTATCTTCAGCTGTGCAATCATGTTCCTGAATTCTTTATAGATCCCCCTGATTTCGGAGCTGGATTTTCTCAGATTCAATTTTGCATTGTAGTTAAAATTATGAACCGACAATTGTGAAATATAATTTGTTAGCTGAGTCAGGTGATTTAACAAATATCTGGAAAGGTACAGACCCAGACAGGCTGCAAACAGGATGAATAAAACTGAGAGCAAAGCAAATAAAACATTTAATCTGGAAATTTGTGCATACTCAAATACTTTTGCATCAGCAATAGATTTGCTAATCAAATTTTCCAGAGCTTCCCCTTTTTTATACAAAGAGGTTTTCAATCCCTTGTTGGTTCTAATTCCAAGTTTAGAATCCAAAGAGATCAATTTATTGAAACTCACCAGGTATTTGTGAAGTTGAGTGGTCAATATGGGTTTTTCTTCTGAATTGAAGGAAGTACTATTTGTGATGTCTGCAATCAGTTTACCGGTCAGTTTTATTACCTGCACGGCATATGCGGAATCATTTCTATTCAAATATTCACGTTCGTTTTTACGAATGTTAAAAATTGCGTTTCTGATTTTCGGATGGCTCTCAATTTGGTAAATGTAGCTTATCATTTCACCTTCTAGTCCGAGATCCCTGTAACCTCTTTGATATATATTGTAAACAATGCTGTCAAAAAGAGTGCAATAATCCGAATAGGCATTGCTGATGTTTAACAGCACATTTTTTTTTACAGGAGAAAAGGCATCGAGATTATTTATATTCTGATCAATAAGATAATGCAAAGAATCGTTTATGGAATTATGTATACTCAAGTAGGGACTTTCCCCCGTAATAAAAAAATCGGGATTATTTATTTCATAGGCAAGAAATTCACTTGTGATCTTAAGATCTTTAATATAACTGATATGCAATTCGTTCAATTCATCCACAACATTCCGGATTGCAATTTCTTTTTGCTTATGTAAGTAATTGAGGGGAAATACAATACTGGCAATTGCAAAAGCAATTAACAAAAACCAGGCTAATAGTCTATTTTTTAACGACTTTAACATTCTTCGTCCTGAAGCAGAGTAAAGCCTTAAAGTAAACATTATCTGTGAGAATAATTTTTAATAACCGACAAAAGTTTTGCACAAATCAAATGCAAAAAACTTTATGTGTTGATAATGAGAATTATGCTTTTTATAATTGTGATATTATTTGAAATTTTCCGGATTTTTTTTGATTTTCTCAAAGGAGACAGAATAGTTTACTGCGTTAAATTTCAACAGATTTCCGCTCAGTTTTGTATTCCTTCCCAATATAATTTTCAATATTTCATTTGCAACAATGGATCCTATAATACCCATGAGCGAGACCTGACAAACAAATCCTTCGGAGTTATCGGTACAATTAAGGGTCGGTTTTTCAGGGAAAAGACAACGTAATGAGGGTCCGCCCATATAATTGAATACCGAGATCAGACCAAAATGATTTTTTACCATTCCAAAAATCATTGGTTTGTTCAGGGCGATAGCAGTATCATTGATCAGATAACGTGATGAAAAATTATCTGTAGCGTCGATCAATATGTCATATTTTTCACATATAGTTTTACTATTTGTTTCAGATAAGCAAACATTATGAAGCTCGTAATTCACAAAATGATTGATTTCCATGAGTTTTTGCTTGGATACTATGGCTTTTTGTTTTCCAAGATCACTATTGCCATACAGATACTGCCTGCTTAATTCACTTTCTTCAATAGGATAATTATCGCTGATTCCTATTTTACCTATTCCAATAGTGGCAAGTGTTTGAAGGATTGAAGTGCCTTTCCCTCCTGCTCCGACAACCAATATTTTGGATTGTTTGATCTTTTCCTGACCTTTAACGCCTATTGTCGATGCATTTATTTGCAGTGTATAACGACGAATTTCTTTTTGGCTAAGTATTTCTGAGCTTGGATTTTCGGTATTCTGATTCATAAAGGAGTTGTTAACCAGGATGAAAGGCATATTACTAAGTCGGCAAATATAAAAAATTTACTTGCTCTTATTACCGGAAAGAAGTGTATTCATCACAATGTTGATATTTTGTTGATATCATGTTAATAAGTTCCTGAATCTTTACAATCATTTAATATAGTGCTAACACTTGATTCATCCGGGAGTTATATGTTTGAAGAAATTTAAAGGGATAATTATGGAAAGGAAGGATAATATAATTGAAATAATTTGTTATGATGAACTGATCAATGATTATGAATTTGGATTAAGAATATATTTGACAGGAAGGATACGGGATGTACAGGATTATTCTGAATTATTGGTGTACAAAAACTAATTGAAGGGCTTAATAATCCTTATGTTGGAAACAACGTACCCAGTCAACTTCAAACTTAGCGGGAAGAACATTATCAAGTTCACGTTGAAGGCCGGCGCTAAGAACTAAATACATCGGTTCCTGAGGGATTCCCTGGCTGGTTGAAGCTACTTCCAGACCGTTGATTTTCCAAATCATTTTATAAGGGGTCCATTCAAGAGTATAGATAAAGAAATCGGATGATAATTTAGAGCGTTTATATGATTTGGAAAACCGCTTTATGCTTATTAAATTTTTTGGATCTCCCCAGGCATTTCCGATAAACACTTTTTTATATGCTTTGGCAATATCAATATGAGGAACAATGGTTTGAGATACCATCCAAAAAGCATTTAAAAGATCAGAGGAAGAATGAAACTTTATTTTTGCTTCAAAAGTACCAAAAAGTTGCCGGAAGCTTTTTGCTGTATTTATCAGGCCGGAAGTATATCCGAAATCGCGTGTTACAAAGCCCAGGGATTGGTGCCATGATTTGCCTTTTACAGCTTCTTTCCTGGTAATGATTTGAAGTCTTGAGTTATGAATTTCCACATTGTTTCCATCAGTTACGAAATGCTTATCCTGGCTAAGGGAATAACTGTCCTTGAGTATTTTATCTCCCCAATAATAACGGGTCATCCATTTTTTTGTATCAAGGTTTGCAGAAGTAAAATCATCTAAAAAGGTTTGAGACCATATTTTATGCCAGGCAAATTTTTTAGAATCAATGTTTTTAAAATACCAAACAATTTTTTCTGAAGATTTCAGGGACTCATATTCACTTAATACTTTATATTCCTGGGATTTTTCCCATCTGTTTTTTGGAGATTGCGTATAGTATGCCTTATTATTAATAAATTCATCACTTTCAATATATTTTTTTAGTTTTTCATAATCGGAGATTCGCTCGGAACCATCCAGATTCATGAAGTTTCGATATTCTTTTGAATTTTTGAATTTGAAATAAAATTTGATTTGTTCTGAATTTTTCAGGGATATGAAATCCTGAAGTTTTACATATTCTTTTGTGTCTTTAAAACCTTTTGATTCAATTTCTTTCTTTTGTCTTTTAAAATCATCTGAAGAAATAAAATGAGCCAGATCTGCATAAGCATCTATATCTTGCGATTGATGCAACTCATCATAATATCTCCTGTAAGGAGAATTGGCCATTTTCAAATAATTTTTGTATGCTTTTGATTTCTTCAGGTTATTATACTGCGTAAGTTTCTGTTGGTCCGGTGAAGTTTTAAATTCAGATTTTTTCATTGAAGCTTTCCTTGTTAAGAAAGCGGCGGAGTTGATTTCTTTTTCCAATTCAGCTACCTGGAGATTTAAACCGGTGTTTTTAACAGATTCAAAATCACTGAAAAGCCTGCTATTGATGAATTTGTAATACCCTTTAATTTGAACTGAGTTTTTTGCCTGGTTATATTGTGTAAGTGTTTTGTACAGATCAGATTTCTGGAATTTGTGTTTTGCCGGAAGGTTTGCTTCTTTTTTAGTGTTATCAAATTCCGAGCTGTTTATAAATTTTTCAAGATCATAGTATTTCTTAAGTTCACTGGAGCTTTCAATATCAAGGAATGAAACAAGATCTTGTGAATTTTTTGTTTTGTAATATAGCTTTATATCATTTGAATTTGTGAGCGCTTTGTATCTCTTTTCTTTTGAGAAATCCTCTGTTTGTTTAAATCTGAGGGAAAGTATTTCTTTTCTTCTATGATCAAATTCTTCAGATTTAACATGCTTTTCAAGCTGAATAAATTTCTTAAGTTCTGCAGAATTCTTGAATGAAAGAAGGGCATTATATTCTTCTTCCAGCTTGATTCGGTTGCTTTCGAATTCTGTTGTATCAGGAAATATTCCCAGAAATGCTCTTAAACCGGCCATTAATAGTAATGATGAATTTCTTTAATAACTCTGTATTCTTTGAAAGATTGTATAAAGAAAAAAATTCTTAGCTAAAGATACAAAAATAATAAACTAAAGTTTCCACAGTATTCACTGGTTAATAACAAAGTAGAAATATTCTACGAGAAAGTCTTATTAAAAGTTTCCAAAATCTTAGTTCTGAGTAAAAGTATTCATCCTTTTTATGATTTTCTGATAATCTTGATTATTCATACAATTAAAATGTTTTTTCGGACATTTTGAAAAGCCAATTTTTGAACATGGTCTGCATTTCAGACCACGGACTTCAAAATACTCTGAGTTTTTATCCGGACAATAGGGATACATTCCAAATTCGGGAACGGTATTTCCCCAGATGGAAAGAATTGGTTTTTTGAAGGCAGCAGCGATATGCATCAATCCTGTATCAGGAGTGAGGATTACTCTACAATCCTTAATAACCAGGGCGGATTGATTCACTGTAAGTTTTCCAACAAAATCGAATACATCCTTCTTTTCTGAGTAATTGATCATTTCAGTTTTTTTAATGTCTTCAGGACCACCTAACAGGACAACAGGACAATTGAGATGATCAATAATATACTGTATTTTATTGACAGGTATTTGCTTGGTATTGTGTCCTCCTCCAACCACAATTATAGCAAAAGAACCTGGTAATTGGTCAATACGTATTTTAAATTCTTCCTGATCGTCTTTCGGAATAAAAAAGTCTAGTCCCTGTTGATCATTGACAACGGAAAAAACATTGGTTGTTTGCAAATACCTGTCGACAATATGGATTTTTGGCAACCTGTGAATTTTAAAATTTACCAGCAACCATTTCCTGAAATTCAGCTTATGAAATGAAAAGGATATTCGGTTAAGTGCTGATTTAATCCTGAATGAACGAATATTGTTATGAAGATCAATAACATAATCAAAATTTTCAGATTGTAATTTTTTGATTAGCGCATTGCAATTGGACCGAAGCAGGTGCAATTTATCAATGTGCGGATTTGCAATAAGTATGGGCTCATATTTTGCTTTTGTAAGATAATGAATTTCTGCATCTTCAATTTGTGTTTTCATACATCTGATAACAGGTGAGGTAAGAACTATATCCCCGATGGAACTGAAACGAATGATTAGAAATTTCACCATATATCCTGACTATTCAAACAATGGTAATGTTTGCATGACTTGTATTATGAATATCTGATTTTTTTAAAGAACATAAGCAATTCGAGCCAACACTCGTCAGATGATTCATTTTCTTTCCAAAGGGCTTTTGCACCATGAATTCCTTTAGATCCTTTCCCGGGTTTATAAAGTGTTATATAACTTTTATCAATACCGGATAGCATTTGTTCAATATAATCATATTCGATTGCTGAAGATGATACAAACAATGGCTTTTGAATTCCGGCAACTTCATTTTTCACAATTAACTTAGGACGGAAATATTCTCCGGGACTGAAAGCAATCACTGCTGTAACATTGGGTTCATTTTTTGCTATCATCAGGCAAAGTGATGCAGAATAGGAACTTCCGAAAAGAACAACAGATTTTGAGTTGTACTTGTTTATGTAATGTATTGCCGATTCGATATCTTGTCTGGCATCGATAAAGGAATTCGGGAAATTACCCTCTTCAGCACGCAGTGCAGTTTCATTTGTAACATAATTTATTTTACTTCCTGATCGCAGGTCAACAGACAGGCAATTGTAATCCAGTTTCATTAAACGTGCGGCAATTTCATTGTATTCTCCTCTGCTGGAACCGCCTTGATGAAAAAGCAGTATAAAAGGGAGTCGATAATCCTTAAGATACAGATCGGCGGTAATTTTCAGGCTATCCTTCGAATAGAAACTGACCTTTTCCTGTGCAAGAATTGAATGAAAGATACACTGGGAAATAAGTATTGGGATAATCAGCCTCATTGCTAAACTTTGTTATGACAGACAAAATGTAAAACTATTCCAAATCAGCCAGAATGATAATTGTATTTCTTTTTACTTCAATTACTCCTCCTTGTATGCTAATTAGTTCCTGTGCCTGGCCATGCGGGATAAATTTCACAGGTCCTTTTTCAAGAATTGATATTATGGGTGCATGGTTATGCAAAACTGTAAAAGGGCCCTTTTTCCCGGGGACATACAAAGAATCGACCTCTCCTTTAAAAAGTGTTTGATCAGGTGTTATGATTTCCAGTTTCACAATGCGGCAATTTTTCAGTTATTGGACTTGGATGCTGTCAGCAAACGTTCTCCCTTCTCAATAGCATCATCAATGGTTCCAACAAGGTGAAATGCTGCCTCAGGGTACTTATCAACATCACCGTTTAAGATCATATTGAACCCTTTAATGGTATCTTCTATTGATACAAGAACGCCAGCCATTCCTGTAAATTGTTCCGCAACATGGAAAGGCTGGGAAAGGAACCTTTGGATTCTCCTGGCTCTATGCACGACCAATTTATCCTGTTCGGAAAGTTCATCCATGCCTAATATAGCTATTATATCCTGCAGTTCGTTATAGCGCTGCAATAGTTCTTTTACGTTTTGAGCTGTTTGATAATGATCATCTCCAACAATTTCCCGTGACAGAATACGTGAGGTTGAATCCAGTGGATCCACGGCAGGATAAATTCCCAGTGAGGCAATTTTACGACTTAAAACGGTTGTTGCATCCAGGTGTGAGAAAGTTGTTGCAGGGGCGGGATCAGTAAGATCATCGGCAGGAACGTAAATTGCCTGAACAGAAGTAATGGATCCTCTTGTGGTGGAAGTAATACGTTCTTGCATAATCCCCATCTCCGTAGCCAGGGTTGGCTGATAACCAACAGCAGAAGGCATACGACCTAATAATGCTGAAACTTCTGAACCGGCTTGTGTAAATCGAAAAATGTTATCAACAAAAAACAAAATATCCCGACCACCGCTTTTTTCATCCCCATCCCTGAATGATTCGGCTACCGAAAGGCCAGATAAAGCAACACTTGCGCGTGCTCCGGGAGGTTCGTTCATTTGTCCGAAAACAAGTGTTACCTGCGATTCTTTCAATACCTCATGATCAACTTTGGAAAGATCCCAACTTCCTTTTTCCATGCTCTTTTGAAATTCCTTTCCATATTTAATAACACCTGATTCGATCATTTCACGCAATAAATCGTTTCCTTCCCTTGTACGTTCGCCGACACCTGCGAAAACAGATAAACCTGAATACCGTTTGGCAACATTGTTGATAAGTTCCTGAATGATCACGGTCTTGCCAACACCGGCACCACCGAATAATCCTATTTTTCCACCTTTAGAATAAGGTTCGAGCAGATCAATCACTTTAATTCCTGTAAATAAAACTTCTGTTTTCGTTGATAATTCATCAAACTTAGGGGGTTTATTATGTATGCTATATCCATTTTTTTTATCAAGTGCTCCCAAACCATCAATTGCATCTCCCGTAACATTAAGCAAACGTCCGCGGATCTGCTCTCCAACAGGCATGATAATCGGGCTTCCCAAAGCTTTTGCAATCATTCCCCTTTGTAAACCATCGGTAGAATCCATTGCAATTGTACGTATAGAGTTTTCTCCGATATGTTGCTGACACTCAACGATCAATTTATTATCATCGTCTTTATGGATTTCCAGAGCTTCATGTATTTCCGGCAAATTGTCACCTGATTCCTCAAAACTAATATCAATAACAGGTCCGATTACCTGTGTTACAACTCCTGTTAATTCAGCCATTTCGTAATAAGAATTTTATTGATTAGCAAATGTAGTACTTTATTATTTCCTGCTAAATTAAAGTTAAGGAAATTGGTTAAATCAACAAACTCAAGGCATAAAATAATACAAAAGAAATAACCATTTGCATTTTGTATAACAGATCATACTATCTGATCCGGATTTATCAATTATTTCAGGTGAATATCCCGAAGAAAATAACTAAAAAATGATAACCGGAAGTTTTAAATTGTTACTTTATCAAAGAATACATATTTTTAACGCTTGAAATTCGGTTAATAATCAAGCTTCATATAACTTTTCGATAAAATCACGTATAATTGAGGGATTTTTAATTTGTACTCGTTATATCAATGGATAAATTGATCTTTTTTGTGGATGATGATAAGATGATGCTCAATTTGATGGAGTATACTTTCAAATGCAGAGAAGGATTTGAAGTTAAATCGTATTTTTCCGGGGAGGAATGCATTCAAAATATTAATTTGAATCCGGAACTCATCGTGCTTGACTATTACCTTGGCACAGATTCTGAAAACACCATGACCGGTCTGGATACACTGAAAGAGATCAATAAAATGAATGATCAGATACCGGTAGTAATTTTAAGTCGTGAGAAGGATAAGGATACAATAGCAGAGTTCAAAAGAGAGGGAGCCATGAAGTATGTGGTGAAAGACGATTATTTCATTGATACACTTATTGATACTATTGAAGGTCATTTTACTACTGTTGAATAATTCAGACAATCCGGCCTGACAGTATATTTTCCAACTTTATTTTTCTTTTTTTATTCTGATAAATATTTCTACTTTTGCACGACTTAAATTTAGTGGAAGTTGAAACTTGTAAATCAATATACTATTCCTTTTACAGGTTTGAAGTACGGGGAACATGAGTTTAAGTTCAATTTTAATGAACAGTTCTTTAAAAAATACGAGGTTCTTGAAGCTGACGGAGGAAAAGTTGATGCTTCGGTTGTATTGATTAAAAATACAAATATGATGAAGCTCGATATCCTGTTAAAAGGAACTCTGAATATTCAATGTGACCGATGCCTGGAATCATTTGATTACCAGATCTACCATACTGGCAGCATTGTCATTAAATTTGGAGAGAATGCAAAAGAAAGCACTGATGAAATCTGGGTATTACATCCAAATGAACACGAAATCGACTTAGAACAATATTTTTTTGAGTGTATCAGCTTAAGTCTTCCAATTCAAAGGATACATCCTGAAGATAATCATGGAAATTCGGGATGCAATACTGAAATGTTAAATATTTTAAACAAACATAGTTTCAAAGTCTCAGATACAAAAAAAGAAAACGATCCACGATGGGACAACCTGAAAAAGCTATTGAACAATACTTAAATAATAACGAAATAAAATGGCACATCCTAAACGTAAAATATCAAAACAAAGGAGAGATAAGAGAAGAACGCATTACAAAGCAACAGAACCAACACTTGTAACATGTCAGAATTGCGGGGCTACAGTACAGTATCACAGAGTATGCCCGGAATGTGGTCATTATAAAGGCAAATTGGCAATTGAAAAGGAATCTGCTATTTAATTTACCAAGTTGATTCCTGATGAGAATTGGAATTGATATATTAGGAGGCGACTATGCTCCGCATGCAACGGTCCGTGGCTCCATATTAGCATCTGCTGAACTATCCGGAAAAGCAACAATTGTAACAATCGGAGATAAAGATAAAATAGTATCTATTTGTAAAGAGGAAGGATTTGATCCTTCACAATTTGAGATTGTTGCTACCAGTGTAAGTATTGGAATGGATGAATATCCTGCAAAAGCCTTTTCTCAGAAACCTGATGCCAGCATTCCTTTAGGCTTTAAGCTTTTGCAGGCAGGGAAGATTGATGGATTTGCGAGTGCAGGAAATACAGGGGCTATGTTAGTGGGAGCTATTCAGGTAGTTAAAGCGGTTCCGGGAGTTCTCAGGCCATGTATAACAGCAGGCATTCCTAAAAACTCTGATACACCGACGATTCTGCTGGATGTTGGCATCAATCCCGATTGTAAACCGGATGTATTGTATCAATATGCTCTATTAGGGTCATTATATGCCGAATTGGTTTATAATGTCAGGAACCCTCGTGTAGCTCTTTTTAATATCGGGGTGGAAGAAGAAAAAGGCAATTTACTCACCAAAGCCACATATCAGGCGATGAAAGGCACTTCTGATTTCAATTTTATTGGGAATATCGAAGGAAACGATCTTTTCAGAGAGGATGTTGATGTAATTGTATGCGATGGATTTGTAGGGAATGCCATTTTAAAAACAGCAGAAGCATTCTATACTCTATTATTGAAACGCAGGATAAAGGATGAATTTTTTGAAAAATTCAATTATGAGAATTATGGAGGAACACCTATATTGGGGATCAACGCACCGGCAATAATCGGCCATGGAATATCCGGGGCCAATGCCATAAAAAATATGATATTGCACACTGCTGACGTAGTGGAAGCAAAACTTTCAGAAAAAATTAAATACGCTTTTGAATAATGACAAATCTCAGAGCATCTATTACAGGAGTCGGAGGATATGTACCTGAAGATATTCTCAACAATGAAGAACTAAGCCAGATGGTTGATACATCTGATGAATGGATAACACAACGTGTTGGCATCAAAGAAAGAAGGATCCTGAAAGAAAAAGGAAAGGCTACTTCTGATATGGCAGTTATGGCAATTCAGGAATTATTGGACAAAACCAGAACAAAACCTGAAGAAATTGATTTTTTAATTTGTTCTACCATTACACCTGATATGGCATTTCCTTCCACAGCAAATCTTATTGGTGAAAAGTTGAAATTGAAGAATGCATTTAACTTTGATTTAAGTGCTGCATGTTCCGGCTTTATTTATGGATTGGAAACCGCAAGCAGGATGATAGAAAGCAAGGCTTACAAGAAAGTAGTGGTTGTTGGTGCAGACATGATGTCATCTGTTACAGATTATACAGATCGTAGTACCTGTCCGTTATTTGGAGATGGAGCAGGAGCTGTTTTGTTAGAACCAACCAGTGAAGATGTGGGAGTAATTGATCGTATATTGGGATATGACGGATCAGGCAAAGAATTTTTACATATGAAGGCAGGGGGTTCATTAAATCCACCATCTCATCAGACTGTTGACAACAGAGAACATTTTGTTTACCAGGAAGGGAAAGCAGTGTTTAAGGTTGCAGTTTCTGTTATGTCAGATATCGCAGTTAATATTATGCATCGTAACAATATTAGTCCCGAAAAACTGGCATGGTTGGTTCCTCATCAGGCAAACATGAGAATAATTGAAGCTGTTGCAAGACGTATGGGAATAAAAAGGGAACAGGTTATGATCAACATTCAGAATTATGGGAATACCACTGCTGCCACCATTCCATTGTGTCTCTGGAATTATGAGGATCAGCTCAAAAAAGGGGATAATATAATACTTACGGCATTTGGAGCGGGGTACACATGGGGAAGCATTTATCTGAAATGGGCATATAATAAGAAATAAAATACAAGGGGTTGTCTCAAAAGTTGAAAATTCGCCACCAAGACACTAAATTCACGAAATACTCACAAAGTGAGATATAATTGAATATCAGAGTTTTGTGAATTCTTTGAGTCTTCGGGACTTCGTGGCTATCTTAAAATATTTACCTTTTGAGACAACCC
>JAFGQO010000176.1 GCA_016935615.1 Bacteroidales bacterium | reverse complement strand
TTGGTACAAATACAATGAGGCATCAGGAGTTCCAAGCCTTAGTACTTTAACAATAAATAAAATACCAATTAATCTTCCAAGTATAAGAGAACAAACCAGAATAGCTAATTTCTTGTCAGCTATCGATGGAAAAATAACCCACACCCAAAATCAGATTGATAAAGCCGAGGTATGGAAGAAAGGATTGATGCAACAAATGTTTTGTTAATAACCAGAATATGAACTTTGAAGTATATTGTGATGAAAGTGGGTTGGAAGCCTTGACCCGAATGGATGCACACAAATATACGGCTATTGGTGGCATCTGGATGCCAGCCGAATTTCGTGATGCCTTTAAAACAGAAGTAAATGCCATTAAAGAAAAGCATAGTGTCAAAGGCGAATTAAAATGGCAGAAGGTATCTCCTGCATACCTCGACTTATATGCAGACATAATAAATTATTTTTTCGACAAATCTGAACTTCGTTTCCGGGTGATAATAATCGAATCTAAAACTGTTGACAATATTCGTTTTAATGATAAGGATGCTGAATTAGGTTTCTATAAATTCTATTATCAGCTTTTACATCACTGGATTTTCGACTTCAATTCTTATAATATCTTTATTGATTACAAGGTAAATCGCAACAAAGGCAGAGTCAATATTTTAAAAAAGGTACTCGATGCATCGAACCTGACATCGGATATTATTCAGGTTCAGGCACTACCTTCAGATGAGTCAGTTGGTATTCAAATAGCCGATATTTTAACAGGATTGGTATCCTCAAAGTTTAACAATGAGTTTTCCGGCAAAGCAAAAGGAAGGCTTATTGAAATTGCGGAAGCACGGCTGGGAAAAACTATCGCCCCGACTTCAAAATGGGTTGAGAAGTTCAATGTGTTTAAAATCAATCTACAGGGGGGATGGTAATGGCATATCGGAAAATTAAACCATATAACCTCACTGAGGCAGAATTGAGAAAAATATGGTCGGACACCTATTGTAATGAACCTGTTATAACATTTGATAAAATCGAAGTACAGTTTTATTCAAATATGTTTAACCATTGCTTTTTTGAAAGCGATAACAGACGCAGAGGCGATAAATCAATCCTGTCATACAATCGGTTAGAAAAGATTTATTGGATAAAAGATGCATTGGAAGACCCTACATCTGTTATTAAAAAAGGGTGGGATTCAAAAACAAAGAGTTATGACAATTCAAGGAGAGTTACCTTAGTAAAAGAGAATTATATTGTTGTAATACTGATTTATAGAGATAAAAAAGCAAGGTTCGTTACTGCTTATGAAATGAATGATAAAGAAAATTTGGAGAAAATCAGAAAGAGTCCGGATTGGAAATAAAAAAACGCTGATTAGCTGGTTCAGCGTTTGAGACCTTTGTTGATTCCATACCAATGGTAAAGAACAATGCAAAAGTACGATTATATTTATGAGAAATACAAATAAAATGCCAAAAAATTGTATTTCTGTCAACTTAACGATGTAAAAATGTCGAAACAACCAGAACAAATACTGGAAGAACAATTGATTGCTAAACTTCAGGAGTTGGGATATGCACTGATGCACATCCAGAGTGAATCCGAATTAGTTGCCAACCTGAAAATACAGTTGGAAAGACACAATAATATTGTATTCTCCGACAAAGAATTTGAAAAAGTATTAAACACCCTCAGCAAGGGTTCAGTATTCGAAAAAGCTAAAACACTTCGTGAAAAACAGCATATCATTAGGGATAACGGGGATAACCTCTATTTTGAATTCATTAACACCGAGCAGTGGTGTCAGAACGAGTATCAGGTCACCAATCAGGTTTCGATGGAAGGCAAATACAAAAACCGTTACGATGTTACATTGCTTATCAATGGTCTTCCATTAGTTCAGATTGAATTAAAGCGTAGGGGACTGGAAATCAAAGAATCATTTAATCAAGTAAACAGGTATCAGCGTCACTCCTTCAGTAGCAGTTATGGATTGTTCCAGTACATCCAGATATTTGTCATCAGCAATGGTGTCAACACGAAATACTATGCCAACAACCGTTTTCAGTCATTTAAACAGACATTTTATTGGACAGACAAGGAAAACAAACGGCTGACGAACATTTTAAACGGCTTCGCATCTGATTTCTTGGAGAAGTGCCATATCTCAAAGATGATTTGCAAGTATATCGTGCTGAACGAAACATCCAAGATACTGATGGTTCTTCGCCCCTACCAGTATTATGCAGTTGAAGCACTTGTTGATAGAGTGATGCACACTCGAAAGGACGGCTACGTTTGGCATACTACAGGGTCTGGGAAAACACTGACATCATTTAAGGCAAGCCAAATACTGACACGCTTACCCAAAATAAAGAAAGTGGTATTTGTTGTTGACCGCAAAGATTTGGACTATCAGACAACAAAAGAATTCAACAGTTTCAGTAAGGGCAGCGTAGACGGAACTGACAATACCCGGCAATTGGTTAAACAGTTTACAGATGACACAAAACTGATTGTAACAACCATCCAGAAGCTGAATGCAGCAATCACCAAAAAGCACTTTCTGGAACGTATGAAACCGCTACAGGATGAACGTATCGTTTTCATTTTTGATGAGTGCCATCGTAGCCAGTTCGGTGAAACACATCAACGTATCATTTCATTTTTCAGGAACATCCAGATGTTCGGCTTCACTGGCACACCCATATTTGCTGAAAATGCCGTAAAAAACGAGTTGGGCAAAAAAACTACAAAGGAATTATTCGGGGAGTGCCTTCACAAATATGTGATAACCGATGCAATCCGGGATGAAAACGTTCTGAAGTTCTCTGTAGAGTATGTCGGAAGGTACAAAAACAGGGAAAGTGCCAATGAAATTGATATTCAGGTCGAAGACATTGACGTTGAAGAATTAATAGAGTCACCCGCAAGACTTGAGAAAATTGTTGATTACATCATTGCAAACCATACCAGAAAAACCCATAATAAGGAGTTTACAGGGATGTTTTGCGTTAGCAGTATACCGACATTGATAAAGTATTATGAGTTGTTCCAGCGCAAAAAAATGCTATCAGAACACGATTTAAAGATTGCCACAATATTCAGTTATATTTCCAACGAAGATGATGCTGATGCAAATGGATTCATCCCCGAAGAAATTGCAGTTGCAGCCGAACCTGAGATAGCATATGCGACCAATGCACATACCCGTGAAAAACTGGACGAATTTATCGGACATTATAATCTGATGTTTGGGTCGGCTTATTCCACTAAGGACAGTCAGAGCTTTTATAATTATTACAATGACATCAGCAAGAAGGTAAAGGAGCGTAAGATTGACATCCTGCTGGTAGTTAACATGTATCTGACCGGATTTGACAGCCCGTCATTGAATACCTTATATGTCGACAAGAACCTGCGGTATCATGGACTGATTCAGGCATATTCCAGAACCAACCGCATCCTGAATGAATTGAAAAGTCAGGGCAATATTGTGGTTTTTCGCAACCTGAAAAATGCCACAGATGAAGCCATAACCCTTTTCAGCAACAAGGATGCAATTGAAGAAATCATCATTAAGCCTTATGATGAATATGTGAAGGCATTTAATGACGGCTTTATCAGCCTGCTTCAGATAACACCAACGGTAGATAGCGTTAACAATCTGGTATCGGAAGATGATGAACTGAAATTTATAATTGCGTTCAGGGATTTGATGCGAATTAAAAACGTCCTGACGTCCTTCTCTGACTTCAAGTGGAGCGATTTGTCCATGACCGAGCAACAGTTTGAGGATTACAAGAGCAAATATCTCGACCTGCATGATAAAGTAAAAAGCGAACACGCAAAAGAAAAAGTCAGCATACTCGAAGACGTTGATTTTGAACTG
>JAFGQO010000175.1 GCA_016935615.1 Bacteroidales bacterium | reverse complement strand
TTTTGCACCAATATCAATGTAACCATTTCCTGAATTTATTCTAAGTGCTCCTGATTGATCTCCCCTGATAGAACCATTCAGGTGCAATAATTCCTGAGGTGAACTCGTTCCAATACCCACATTTCCATTGTTCAAAATTATTAATTTAATCGAGTTGTTTACCCGGACACCGAAGGGATTAATACTTCCCGGTTCATTGATAGTGAGTTTTTCCGGAAACAGACTGCCGTTCCCAATACTAAGCAATGCTGTATTGGGATACAGATACATGTTACCCGGATAAGCTGTTTGCCATTGTTGAGCCTGCATGAATAATGAGAAACTAAAACAAATGATCGTGAGCCAAAAAAATAATCTAAGATTTTTCATGATGAGTTATTGTTTTATCATTGTATTATTATTTAAAAGTTGTTTGATAATTTAATTCTCAAATAGTATTGAATTTGAATTTCGATGACATAAGTTGTATGTATATTTCCTGTAACAGGAATAAAAAGTGATTTAATACCGGCAGTAAAAACCACCGGATACAATCCTTCCATGAATTTCATTGATGAAATCGAAAACGTACGGCAAAACCATCCTGCTGTTCCTGTAGCTATGACTTCTAACGGGGTTTTTGCACCCTGTATACTATGAAAGACCATTCAACGTGTGAATTAATAACGTATTATCCTACTTTTCCAGGCATCATTTTTATGCCTGTACAACCTCTAACTTCTTTCCGAAAAAATTTCCCAATTGCCTTACCAAATGAAAAATATTTTTCTGTAAAATCAAAATATGAATTGGATTATAAAATATAAATCACTTATTTTCAATTGATTAATTTCATTATTTGGATTGAGTCTGGATAATGGAAGTTTAGAGTTTGGAGTTACTTGTTGCCGGTTGTTTGTTATGATGGATAAAAAACTTTAGCTGAAAGCATTGTACTTTGCTGTGAATCCTTTGTTTAATTTGGTTTTATGTTCATAGATTCTTCTTTTTAAGTTATTTGTAACGCCTGTATACAATACCGTATTGTTTTTATTTGTTACGATATACACATAATAATTGCGTTTCTTCATTCGACTTCAGTATTTGTATAGGCAGATGCCTGCCATTGCAGGCATGACCTTGTTTCTGATATTCCTTTTTGGATAGCTTTTGCAATAGCTTTTCAACGAAGAGTCAGCTTGCATAATCATAGTATCGATCCACTCAACTACCTGAAATGTTATATAGTATAATCCTTCCTGATCTTCCATCTGGTAACCCGTATACATATTGCAAATAACTTGTCCTGCAATATAATCATTTCAAATGAATCATTTTTGTTTTTCACATGGTGGTTAAAAACTACCTTTTAGCAACGACGTAGTTCGGAATCGAGTGAAACGAGCTCATGAGTGCAGCGAAAAAACTACGCAGAGCAAGGGATATGTTCCGTCGGGGGATGGAACTTGAGACTAATGACTGTTTTCTAATCACCGAATACCCTTATGCCTTTTCCCTTATGCCTTTTGCCTTTTGCCTTTTGCCTTTTGCCTTATATAATACTCGTCAAATTAACAAAATACTGGAATGAATATGTATTCAAAGAAATTATCAATATATTTAGTATGCAAAATCAGGGCAAAACTGCAACTGCTATTACGATTGTAATTGCCATTAAACTCTCATTAGAATGAAAAAAGTCTTTGTACGTATATTGATTATCGGCATGGGAATGTGTTTTCACAACCTCTGTGCCCAGATCAGCCAGGGAGGATTGCCTCCGAGTTTTAAGCAAGCGGATAAATCCGCTCTCAGCAAGATAGAATACATCAAAATGCCTTATGTGGATGTTGAAGCCCTGCGGGCCGAAGATGTTTACAACGACCGGATCAAGGACCAACCCTGGAGGTTCGGCCAGGATATGTATGTGGATTACAATCCCGGCAATTCAGGTACTTGGGATGTACTTGAAGACGGAAGTCGCATCTGGAGACTGGGAATCACCAGCAAAGGAGCGCTATCGATCAACCTGACATTCAACAGATTCAGGTTGCCAGATGGGGCCAGACTGTTTATATATACCTCCGACAGATCGCAGGTGATCGGTGCCTTTACCAGCTACAATAACCAGGATGACGGGTATTTTGCCACTACACTTGTAGAAGGTGAATCCGTAATCATCGAATATTATGAACCCCGTGAAGTTGATTTTCCGGGAGAGTTAAATCTTTGGCGAATAGTTCACGGTTACAGGGGTTTTGATAAGTTCTTAAAAAGCTTCGGCTCATCCGGATATTGCAATGTAAATGCCGCATGTCCTCAGGGCGATCCTTACAGAAAACAGATCCGTTCTGTAGCATTGCTTATTCTGGGAGAATATGCCTGTTCAGGGGCATTAATAAACAATACAAATAATGATGGTACTCCACTTCTGCTAACTGCTGCTCATTGTTATAAACCTGGTGAAACTAGTGCCACCACAGCAGTTATCCGGTTTAACTGGCAAAGTCCAACCTGCTCAAATCCTTCAACTTCCCCTTCTTACAATTCCATGTCCGGTGCTGTTGAAAGGGCAAGATTTACAACTTCTGATTTTTGGTTAATGGAACTGAACCAAACCCCGCCCGAAGAATACAATGTGTATTATTCGGGCTGGAACAGGACCACAACATCGAGAATAAACGGAACGGTTTTTGGGATCCACCATCCTTCGGGCGATATTAAAAAGATCAGTTGGTCGACTTTAGGAGTGAATGCCACTGATTATTATGGAATTCCTGGTTCCGGAGGAACTGATCATTGGCGTGTTGCTTCCTGGAGCGACGGAACAACCACCGAACCCGGATCCTCAGGTTCACCTCTATACGATCCGAATGGAAGAATCATAGGACAACTGCATGGAGGAGATGCTGCATGCGGCAATACCCTGCCCGACTGGTATGGCAATCTTGGCTATTCATGGACGGGAGGAGGAACAAATTCCTCCCGCCTCAGAAACTGGCTTGATCCTTTGGGAACCGGAGATACAACTCTTGACGGTTATGATCCCGCACAACAACCTGCAGTTATTGACGGAAGTATTGAGGATATTCCCGAACCGGCATATGTTTATAACGATACGGTTGAGATCACTCCAAGAATAACTATCCGGAATTTGGGTACGGATAATTTAACCTCTGCCACTGTGGGATATATCCTGAACAATGAAGATCCGGTTGAAGTCAGCTGGACAGGCAACCTTGCATTGAACGAAACGGAGGAAGTTGTCTTCCCTGCGATAAAACCGTACTTCGGCGAACATAGTATCACTGCCGAAATCTCTGTAACCGGTGATGAAAATCACGAGAATGACAACAAGGTCAAATACTTTACGGTTTTCAACTGCGATAGCATGTTCCTGCCTATTGAGGAAGGATTTAACCTGGAAGAAGTCCCGGGTTGCTGGACCATTCAATATGTTTCAGGGGATATCCCGGAAGTATCATTTGTTAATGCGGGTGTAATTCCTGTCTGCCAACCCTCCGAAGGAACTCATATGGTGAAATTCAATTCCTATGAATGTATACAGGGCTCGCAGATCAGGCTGACATCGCCCAGATTTTCCACAGTTGACTTTGTTGACCTGATGGTATCATTTAACTGGTATTATGACAATGAATTTCCGGACAGGGAAGACAGGATGGTCGTTCAGTATTCATTGGACAGTCTGACCTGGTATGCAGTTGATTCGGTTATTCGTCCCAATGGTTTTACTGATGGATGGGAAAGAAAGACTATGGATCTTCCTGAAGAAACAAAAGACCGTGATTCGCTGTTTATCGGCCTGCTTTTCCATTCTGAATACGGTAAAAATTGTTACCTGGACGACCTGGAAATTCAGGGTATTGATACAACCAAACCTTACATTGACTTTTATGCAACACCGCTGATTGCTGAAATTGACAGCATGATTACCTTCAGCGATTCATCGAGATACGTTACATTCTCAAGCTGGGAATGGGATTTCGGAGAAGGAGCCGTACCTGCAACAGCCACGGGACAGGGACCACACGATGTATACTATACAACGGGAGGTTATAAAACGATCAGTTTACTGGTAAATGGTATCTATTCCAGAGTGAAAGAAAACTACATTATCATTTCCTATTTACCTGTACCTCAAGGATTGACAGCTGAAATAGTTAATACAACAAACGTTCAACTGAATTGGGCTGACCAGCTAATATTTGAAGACAATTACGAGTCAGGTGATCTTTCATTATGGTATGAAACCATACAGGGTAGCGGTGTAGCCGGTGAAACGAATGGAAAAGCCTACTGGCATGTTCAGGGAGATTCCGTTCAGTATATTTATGAAGGCAATTATGCAGCACTTGTAAGTTGGGGATACACTATTGATACCTGGTTAATCAGTGATCAGATAAGTATAACCGGTTATATTGCTCTTTCATTTATCTGGCAGAGTAGTTATTACTGGCATGTCGATCCGAATGATAATGGAGACCTGTTTATCAGGATTTCGTTTGATGGCGGTTTGACCTGGGAAGAACCTATCTGGTCTTTCGGAGAAATTGGAGAGTGGGATAGCTGGACATGGTATGAAACAATTATTGATTTATCACAATATTCCGGTAAAGATGTAACAATTGCATTTCATATAGTAGCAAATGATAATGCAGACATTGCGATGGATAATGTATACATTGCCTATTCAAATCAAAAGATTAAATCTGGTAATTTTCCTCTGTCCGAATCAATACATTCAGATTATCGCGGCAAAACGTTCAACAGTGTCTCTTTCCAAAACATGCCTTTCAGAAGTAGCAAGAAAGCAAATTTCATTGATTATTCTGTTTTCAGAGATGATACGGAGATCGATCAGACAACGGAAACAAACTATATGGATGTTAGCGTTCCCCTCGGATTGCATTCCTACTATGTTGTAGCAAACTATGAAAATCCTACGGGTATATCGGATCCTTCCAATGTTGTCCAGGTAGAGATCATTGAAACCGGGATCATTAAACCCGAGAAATTTGAAGATATCCGTTTGTTCCCGAATCCGTCCACCGGTGAACTGAATTTAAAGCTTGATAGAGATTATATACTAACCATCCTGACTATGCAGGGCTCTGTACTGGATGAACTTGTTGTGAACGAACACACGGAAAGGATAGACCTTTCTGAACACCCGAAAGGAGTATATGTGCTTCGATTCAAAGATAAGGATTCGATCTATACGAGGAAGGTTATTCTGTTGTAAGAAGGCAAGTCAGAAGGTACATAGGTTGAGGAGTATATAGTTGTGTAATTGTTAAATCGTGGAATTGTTTAATTGAATAGGTGATTAGTTGAGAAGATGTTAATTAACAATTAAAAATTAATAATGAAGAATGAAAGGCAGAAGTTGTGAG
>JAFGQO010000174.1 GCA_016935615.1 Bacteroidales bacterium | reverse complement strand
CCGGATAAGATTTTCTACCAGGGTTTAGCCTGGACAGCGCTGGGCAATAAAGATAAAGCGGACAGGCTCTTCAAAAAGCTGGTAGACCATGGCAAAAAGCACTTGTCTGATAACTGCCGTATTGACTATTTCGCAGTTTCTTTACCGGATATGGCGATATGGGAGGATGATATTAACAAGCGCAATCAAATACACTGTTATTATGTGATAGGGATGGGAAGTCTGGGACTTAATAACATGGCAGATGCAAAAAAATACCTTGCCAAAATAACAGAGTTGGATAGTAATCATCAGGAAAGTCAATTGATAATGAATAGTATGGGTTGATAAATACTCCTATTTGTTTGTTAATTGCAAAATGCTCTGCCATGTGGTTTTACAGACAAATGAAAAATAAATTCCGCCAAAGGAATGCCTAAAACTTCACCGTATCTGCCAAATCAAACTGTTTCCGGTTTTTTTGGAGTCATTTTTATCTTCTCTTTAAATTTCCGGTTATAGAATGTTGTATTTTTGCAACCGGTACATTTTACTTGTGGCTTCCTGCACAAGTCAGGTTTCCATTCATTGGCACAAACTAGCGAGTATCCGGCAGTTCCTTTCTTTTTATTCTCCCACCGTTTCGCATAAACATCGTTGTGTCCCCTGAAGAGCGACTTAAAAAGCCTGACCTTTTCTACAGAATCCGATCTTCTATAGATGACTGCTGAATCAAAAAAAAATTATGCTATCTATTTTGTTCTTTATTTACCGGAAATACATTATTTTCAACTTCGTCAGGCACTGCATCGCCGGGACAGGCTTTTAATCTCTTTATTTCTTTTTTCAGGTTGTTATTTTCAATTAACAATTCCTGGTATTTTTTATGAAGTTCCTTAATATCCATGCGATTCAGATATTAATTTCCCAATACCCCCCTCTGGCAGAACCGACACGCTTTAACTTGTTTTCTTTTTAAAGATTTTGAATATTCCTTTCGATAGAGCGTTCGGTAACGCCAATAATGGCAGCGATTTCAGGTATTGTTATATTTTTATTGGATTCGATTAATTCAAGAATTTTCCCTGACGTTTTCCCCGACGTTTTCCCCGACGTGTCGGTGTAAATTTCATCTGATTCAGAGGGTACAAAATTCAATTTCACAAATGTTATCCTGAAAGCAATACCAGGCGGTTGGTGGAACCTACTCTTATGAATGTGCTTTCTTCAATGCTCTTTCCTTTGAAATGATAAGGAGGATTACTGCCTTTGTAAATGATGGTTTTGATAATGTGTTTGTTTTCGTGGGTTAAAAATGAGATTTCGGTCCTACCCACATGCCCGAACCGGATGTTCCCTGGGAAAATATTGAAGCTTATGTGAATGCCTACGAAGAATATAACCCATACAATTCCAATTGATTAATAAAACTTCTTACAAATTGACAAATCTGGACAAAAACAATTCCCTTCAGGTATTGGGCTCTGTTAATTTTTGTTGCATCGACAGTCATCAGGCTGTTTTTCAACTTTTCACAGAAACTCATTCCCGGCGTTAATGGCGGCTACTACCCTTTACAGGTAAGGTACCTATTGACAAATGGACACCTGGGGTTTTCGGATATGCCATTACTTTTTTACCTGAAGTCAAAGGGCATTATCCCGTTATTGGTTTTTATCGCGGCAGCATCGGGTTTTGTCGCGATTATTGATCAGACCAGGTTTTTACGACTAACCACATTCTGGCAGGCATTGTTTAAAAAAACCGCGTTACTCAGCGGAATGACGGGTCCTCCCGAGCTGTAGTACACGCTGGTCTCCCTGGTAATCGCCATTTGGGCGACAAAGCATGTTGTTGAAAACAGGGAGATGCTGCCAGATGTCGAAAGAAGCGTGATTCTTTCATCTGTCATCTGCTTGCTTTTCTTTTGGTTCCCGCTTTTGGATACGGAATATTTAAAGCGTTTCGGGTTATTCACATTTATCCTTCAGGGAATCATTTTGATTCTGTAATTAAGCAGAAAGCTCATCAAAAGGCAAGTCAGAATGATAGCAATCCTGATCATTTCCTTCACTTTTATTTCAGTATTGGCGGTAACCGGGAACAGAAAGACACCTGTCATTTCAGAAAACGCTTATCTGGAACTGAAAAGTCTGAACCAAATCATTGGTGCGGACAGCAACAACAGTATCGTTATTGCCCGTCACGGACTTGAGTGGTAGACTGCCTGGGCTTTAAATGTAAAAGTAGCCCAGGATAAGGCCATTGACGAAAAACTATTGAATAGCTATCTGAATATTTTTGTGCTTGAACAAATCAATGGATTCGGTGCAGACCATGAGCGAATGCCATCTCACGAGCCTGACGTTCCGGGAAATTCAGAAATCATCTATTCGTCAAACTATTTCAAAGCATTTAAATTGAATAAGATGCGGTGAAAAGTTCCTTCGCGGTTTTCTGACCGGACTTACGGTTTGATTATTGCCCGGGGCAAACATAACTAAACTAACATGACCAACTCTTTGGCATCAGATAATGTGGAATCCGGCAGTTCAAGCTCGAACGACCAGAATTCCGGACCTAGCATGGGGAAATTATATGAAAAACATCATATTGGAGAAATCATTTCAAGGCCGGGCAACTTTAGTAGTTCAATTTAAACCGTTTCCGATATTCCATTGGTGTTACTCCGGTGTTCTTCTTAAACTGTTTATTGAAATGACTGATGTTGTTAAAACCACTGTCAAAACAAACCTCCAAAATACTCATATCAGGGTCCATCAATAATTTACAGGCAAATTCTATTTTTATTTTATTTAAGTATTCAAATAATGTAATTCCCATATTCATCTTGAAGAACCTGCAAAGTGAACCCTCAGCCATATTTACAAGATCAGCTAACTTCTTAAGATTCACCTCTTCCCGGTAATTGTTCATCAGGTATTCGTGGATGGAAGCTATTCGCTTATTCCCGGTTGTGAAACGTAGTTTTAGATATTCTTTACTCGCGAGCTGAATATTTGTTTTACTTCTGCCTATGATGTCCATCATCCTGAAAAAATGCAACATCCGGTCAAAACTTTTTAAATATGGAAGCTGGAGCATGATTTCACTCACCTCGTTGAGTGTATTCCCTATTATCTGGATTCCTCTTTCCGACAAATCCAATGCTTTTTTAACATTATTGAATTCAGGCAGAGACAATATCTGAGGGGATAATACGTTGGATGAGAATTGAAGAAAAACCATCTCAAGTGTCCTGTTGGTCGATATGAGAGCTTCTTTTTCAGCTATCCAGACATGAGGAAGATTGCAGCCAATGAATACCATATCACCAGGGTGGAACTCTTCGATGGAATCACCAACAATTCTCTTCCCTGAACCTTCTGTGATAAAGCTGATTTCAAAATTATTATGATAATGCCAGGTACTCTTTTCAAGATTATCCTGGAAAATGCCAATAAAAAATGATTCATCGTCCCTTATAACTATTTTTTCAAATTGAGCTGTCATAATGATAATAATTGTACTAATACTTTATGTAATGTTAATATAGTATTAAAAGTAGTAAAAATTGAGGTAGTTAAATGATATATCATCGTTTATTTTTAAGTCGTTTATTAATATAAAACCATTGTATTATGAAAGAATCGCTTGAAAAACTTCTTGCAGCAGTAGAGGCAGGGAAGGTGGATAAAAAATCTCCCTATCCTCCTCAATTTAAGGATCAGGATGGATCTTTTGAGCTTACAAAATTAGCTCTGGAAAAAGGTTGCAGGCCTGATGAAATACTTGAAGAAGCATTGATTCCCGCGATGGCCAATGTCGGGAACAAGTTCAGTCGCCAGGAGATTTACGTTCCGCAGATGCTAATGTCAGCAAAGGCAATGAGCGCGGCAATGACTCATATTAAGCCTTTCTTCCTTTCTGGCGAAACAAAAAGGAGAGGTACATTTTTAATAGGTACTGTAACAGGTGATTTACATGACATTGGGAAAAACCTTGTTGCAATGATGATCGAAGGAGCTGGATGGGAAGTAATAGACCTTGGAGTTGATGTTAAACGTGAGAAACTCCTTGAAGAAATTGAAAAGCATCCCGGCTGCACAGTCGGGCTGTCTGCATTGCTGACTACAACTATGGTGAACATGGAAATGATGGTTCATGATGTTAAGGAAAAATATTCTGAAACAAAGGTGCTTGTCGGGGGAGCGCCTCTCTCGATGGACTTTTGCCGGAAAATTGGAGCTGATCACTACTCCGCTGATCCTCAGGGAGCTGTAGATTATCTAAATAAATTAATTGCATAAAATAAGTAATTAACGAATGAGAATAAAAAGAAACATGAATGATTGGGTGAGTTATATAATTAACTCTGAAAGACGAAGTGTTATACCTTTAATGACCCAGCCCGGTATTGAACTAACAGGTAAAAGAGTAATAGATGCTATAAACAGCGGGATTGTGCATTACCAGGCAATAAAAACAATTTATGACAATTATCCGACAGGAGCATCAACCATGATCATGGATCTTTCTGTTGAGGCAGAGGCGTTTGGAAGCGAAGTGAATTTTTTTGAGAATGAGGTTCCTGTTGTGACCGGCAGACTGGTCTTTAATAACGAAACAATAGAAAAACTGAAAATTCCGCCACCTACAAAAGGGCGACTTCAAAGATTTATCACCGCTACGCATTTAGCTGCTATCAATCTTCCGGACCGGCCTGTATTCGCCGGGTGTATTGGTCCATTTTCACTTGCTGGAAGGTTATTTGGCATGACTGAAATTATGACATCTATTTGTACTGAACCTGATATCATAAAACAACTTCTGAGAAAATGCACGGATTTCCTGTTGGAATATATAACTGCATTTAAAGATGCCGGATCTGAAGGTATTTTAATGGCCGAACCGGCAGCAGGACTGCTGGATTCTGATATGTGCAATACATTTTCCTCGGCTTACGTCAGAGAAATAGTTGAAAAAGTTCAGGATGAAAACTTCTTATTTATCCTTCATAATTGCGGGAATACCGGTCATGTCACTCAATCTATGCTGGATACAGGAGCAAGAGCTATACATTTGGGGAATAAGATAAATATAACTGAAGCCCTGAAAGAGATCCCATCCGATATACTTGTTCTGGGTAATCTTGATCCGGTAGGAGTCTTCAAGTCGTCAACCCCTGAAGAGGTTGAGTCTGTCTCTATCGAGTTGATGGAATTGACAGAAGATTATAAAAACTTCATTTTATCATCTGGTTGCGATATCCCGTCGGGTGTTCCTTTGGAAAACATTGATGCATTTTTCAGAGCGCTTAAATATCAGTTCATTGCTGCCTGAGTATTATGACTTAAATCATAGTCCTTCCATGAAACTTATATTTAGCAAATTGCTTCATAACCTATTGATATACTATAGCATACAGTTATATAAGTATTAAAATTTAAGCAAGGCAATGAAGACAATTCTATTTGGGAAGACAAAAGATGTTACGATCGACACAGATGGGCCGGTTGTAATAATCGGGGAGTGTATAAATCCAACAAGGAGAAAAAAACTTGTATCAACATTGCAGGAAAATAACTTTGAATATATTCTTGAGTTAGCCGGAGTACAGATAGATGCGATGGCTGATATTCTTGATGTGAATGTAGGATCCCCCGGAGTAGACGATGTAAAGCTGCTACCAGAGACTGTCAGGGTAATACAGGGGAAATATGATATCCCGCTTTGTATAGACTCTCCTAATCCTAAAGCTATTAAAGCAGCGTTGAGTATGGCAAAGGGTAAATGTCTTATCAATTCCGTTAACGGGGAAGAACATTCATTAAACGCAATCCTGCTGGTAGCGAAAGAATATGGAGCAGCAGTTATAGGGTTGGTTGTGGATGATAACGGTATCACACAAGAACCGGTTAAAAGGTTGAAAATAGCTGAAAAGATAGTTGAGCGAGCAATTAAGATGGGAATAAAATCTGAGGATGTTATTATAGATCCTTTAGCCATGGCAGTCAGTGCTGATCCCAATGCTTGTCTTGTAACCCTGGAGACAATCAGACTTATTCACCAAAACCTGGGATTAAACATTACAATGGGAGCGAGTAACATTTCGTTCGGACTCCCCGGCAGGGAAAGCCTGAATACAGCATTTATGGTATTAGCTATAATGAATGGTGTGACATGCCCGATAGCGAATCCTGAAAAGATCACATCGATAGTCCGGGCGACAGACCTGATCCTGGGAAGGGACGAATTTGCGATGCGTTTTGTTGAAAATTATCAAAGAGCACTGGTTAAATAAAAAGTTGAATGAAACCCTGATAAAAAGATGTTACCAATAAAGCCTGCACGCAAATGGCAGCCTGCATTTTCACCGTTTAAGAGAGAAACAACCGGCAGGCGATTACTGGCGAAGACAGAGAAACTCATAAAGGGATCGCTCTTCGGATGCCGGATGTGTGGGAATTGCCTTTTACAGGAGACAGCATTCAT
>JAFGQO010000173.1 GCA_016935615.1 Bacteroidales bacterium | reverse complement strand
TATTAAAATTTAAGTGAATAAAGGTTGTTTATGGATTTTTTCATAAACAACGACCAATAATTAAAAAATGAATAAGGCTTAAAGAAAAGCGGGAGGAGGTAAATCCAGTCGATTTGGTAAAAGAAGTGTTAAGACAATTTTTGCTGTATGGTTAGTAAAATATCCGCAACCAAAATTTTCTGTAAATTTGAACAGATCGTCATCGTTCTGAAGATTACTCTCAAAATCAAAATCGTTTTCTTCAATATCAAAATATACCAGAAGATCTTTAAATTCCTGCAGATGATAATTTGCTATTTCATAAGTAATGCTTTTGGTTATTTGATGATTTATCCCTGTAAACTGTCCATAACTTCGAATGCAGGAAATTACAATAGATATTATGAAAATCAATCTTAGCATTCTATTGAATTTACCAGCTAATTTATTAATCCGCAGTTAGTAATTCAAGTTAAATGAAGTTAAGCTGCGTTAAAGATTGTTAATTGTTAAGCTGTGGAATTGTGTAATTGTTTAATTGAATAGGTGATTAACTGATTATGTGGTGAGTTGAGGAATTGAGATTTTTAGAGTCAGGACGGAAGATAAAAGTCATGCCTTATGTTTTTTACAAATATAAAGCCTAACAATACAACGACCAGCAATTGGCGGATTATACACTAAATCATGCATTATTCAGTTATTAGGTTATCATGGATCATTACTTTCGGAGTTTATTGTTTCTATTACTGGCAGTACCTTCGGTATACGCTCAGGAGTGGTGCGGGGAACGAAAACCTGCTGATCTTCAGAAACCACCGTCCACTTTCGATAACAAACTTGTCAGTGACCGGTTTAACCATACTGTTCATCCTGATATTATTAATTTCCGATCTGTTCAATTCGAGGTAGTAACCGTTTTGCGAAATGAACTGCTTGAAAATGAAAGATGGGCAAATGATCCTGATTATTATCCGTACAATATCTACAATTCTTATGCTATACGATACAGCTTCATGAAAGACCTGGAAGTTAATTTAAGTTATACGGAATTGATCTTAAAAGGAGATACGGCCGTAAGAAACTATAGCAAGAGCAATGTAAATACAGGTTTATCTTTTGGTACAAAGTATGCTTTTTATCACCCCGCACACAAATCTGTCAGAATTTCCATTTTCGGCCAGTTCACCATTCCAAAGGCAAAGTACTTTTTTAATACGTATTTGTCTCCCGAGATAAGGGTTTTATTATACCATGCGTTCATGAGACATTTCGATCTGACGTATAATCTTGGGACATCCTATAGCAATAAACTGAAAAAAATGGTTTTGTTATATGCCATAAATCTTAAGTTGCATGCCGGCAAACGGGTAGATGTTTTTGCCGAGTTTTATCAGAATTATACAAAAACAGGGCCTCCCCGAACACCGCATAAAAGAGGTTTGTTTGGTCTGGGATTTTATGTTCTTGAAAATCTGTATATCTATTCCTCCATTGAAGCAGGATGGTATCATGAAGATTCATTGAATAGCGAGAGGTTTGATATAGGATTAAGTTATCGATTGAACTACTAGAATGATCAATTTTTGTTTTAATAGCCTATTATAGGCAAATAATTGCTTTGATAGTATTTTATTTGCAGATATATATTTTTTCGGAAATTTACGTTTGATCATAAGAATATGAAGTATTTGTAAACGAAGCCAATGAAAAAATATGGTGTAAAGGTCAGTTTACTTTTAATTGTGGTATTTCTTATATTTCAGTGCAAAGAAGACCTATGGGAACCATGGTGGCAGTTTCATACCCCCCTTGAAAATCCTGAAGCCGGACCTCCGGCAGGCAATCCTGATAGTCACTATTTGGTACCATCCGAGGCACAGGCTGAAGATGTTACTAACCCTGATCATATAATAGGCACAGGCACACCGGAAAGCTGCACCTGCGACGATTTTGTTGATGCAGTCGCGCAGGGTGGGACGATCGTATTCAATTGTGGTACTGATCCGGTAACCATAGTAATGGACCGCCCGGCAAAGGTTTTTAATAATGCAGATACTGATATTGTTATTGACGGTGGTGGTTTGATTACATTAAGCGGAGGGGGGAAGACCCGGATTTTGTATATGAATACCTGCGATCCGGATCAGGTATGGACAACAGAGCATTGCGACAATCAGGACCATCCCAGGCTAACAATACAGAACCTGATCTTTGCAGATGGGAATTCAACCGCTGAAAGAGAATACAACGGAGGAGGAGCAGTGTGGGTTCGTGGTGGCCGTTTCAAGATTGTGAACTGCCGGTTTTTCAATAATTATTGCGCTGATCTGGGTCCGGATGTAGGTGGAGCGGCTGTCAGGGTATTCAGTCAGTATAACAATTTACCCGTTTATATTGTAAACAGCACGTTTGGAGGTCCCGGTGATTTTGCCAATGTGGGTGCAAACGGAGGAGCAATAAGCAGCATTGGCGTATCATGGACAATCATCAACAGCCTCTTTACGCACAACAGGGCTGTTGGCAAAGGAGGAAATCCCGCCCAAAACGGCACACCCGGAGGGGGGAGTGGCGGGGCCATATACAACGATGGAAATACAATGACGTTGACCATATTAGGCACAAAAATTGAATACAACGAGGTCAATGCCTATGGCTCGGCTATTTTCTTTGTAAGCAATGATCATTCCGGCAACATAAGGATCGACGAATCAGTTATAACCAATAATATTGGCGGATCCTGGTATCCCGTATATCCCCAGATCTCCATGCACAGCGATACGCCGATTGAAGTTACCAACAGCATTATTGAGTAACAGGTTTATTCCTGGTTATGGAAGGGTTATTCAGTGCTCAGGTTAATGTCAGTAATGATGTTTAACCATTGCTGCACATCGAAAACAGATTGTAAATAATAACAAATACTTAAAGCAGTAGAATTTGTTCTTATAGAAACTTTTCTATTTTTGCCAGAAAGAAACAGATTGTGGATACAACGGAAATATTAATCAAGATCAGGAAAATTGTCCGGTCAATAAACCTGGAATCCAAAAAGATTCAAAAAGAACATGGAGTTAGCATACCCCAGGTGCTTTGCCTGAACTTTCTGCATGATGCATACAATTATCAGTCTACCCAGGGCGATATCCGCAAGTTTTTAAATTTGAACTCAAGTACGGTAAGCGGTATAATAGACCGGCTTGAGAAAAAAGGATATCTGGCCAGGCTTCCGAAGACCGGTGATAAACGAATTGTCAATATTGCCTTAACATCGGCAGGGGATAAGCTGTTGAACAATATACCATCTCTTCTGCATGAACAATTGTCCGAAAAGCTTCAAAAACTGGATGACAACAAACTTAAAACTGTTGAGGATAGCCTGGATACGCTTGTAAATCTGCTGAAAATTCAGGAAATGAAAGCCTCTCCTATAATTACCAACGATGATACCCTGGAAGACAATGCAACGGAAGATTTAATATAGCACATACTATAAATCAACTAACTGAATACTTTCTGGGGAAAGGAATTCGGGATAACATTTACAGACAGGATTTTCGTATATTATTCTTTCTGAAAAGTTATTCATTAGCCTATTGCTTAATAGCTTCCAGAAGTTTTTCATCTTCCGGAATGTTTCCTTTTGACATATTAATGGCAGTTTCAATAAGTGCCAGATGTGAATATGCCTGTGGAAAATTGCCCAGTAAGCGTTTCGTTTTAAAATCGATAGCTTCACTAAACAGATCCAAATGATTGCTATAAGAAAGCAAATCGTCAAACATTTTCTTTGCTGTATCCTTTTCGCCGATTACATGCAAACTATTGATAAGCCAAAATGTGCAAATGACAAAAGAAGAACTTGGGTATCCAAAATCGTCTTTGTTTTTGTATCTGTACATCAACCCGTTTTTACAAAGTTCTTTGCGAATTGTTAAAACGGTTTGTTTGTATTTTTCATCTTTGGCGTTACAAAAACCATAAGGTTCCATCAATAACAAAGCAGCATCCAGATCATTCGATCCGTAACTCTGTGTGAATGAGTTCAACTCTTCATTCCATGCATTTGCATGGATGTCTTTCTTAATCGTGTCGGCAAGCGGTTGCCATTTTTCAATATAATCATGCATGCGTATTATCCTGGCAATCTTTATTGCCCTGTCAATGGCAACCCAGCATAATACTTTTGAAAATGTAAAGTGCTTTTCTTCTGTCCTGATTTCCCAAATGCCTTTATCGGGCTTTTGCCAATTCTCTTTTACTATCTCCACAATACTTCTGGTTATTGTCCATAAAGATTCACTGTTTTCCAGCGAAGTATCAAAATATCTGAATTGTTGTGAAATAACATCTACCAGGATCCCATAGATGTCGTTTTGTTTTTGAATATGGGCTGCATTTCCAATACGTACAGGTATCGAATTATGGTAACCCTTGAGATGGGAAAGTGTTTCTTCAGGCAAGATCTTTTCCTTGTTAATGCCATACATGATCTGAATCTTCTCATTCTTATCCGGAATGATATCAAGGATGAAATTCATAAACCTTTTCACCATGTTATAATGGCCCAGTTTAAGAACTACTTTAACAACCATTGAAGCATCCCTTATCCAGCAAAAACGATAATCCCAGTTTCTTTCTTGGCCAAGGGTTTCGGGCAGTGAGGTGGTTGCAGCAGCCAGAATGGCCCCTGATTTATCATAGCTAAGGATTTTCAGTGTAAGGGCACTGCGTATGATTTCATCCTGGTATAAAGAGAAAAGTTTTATTTCATTTGACCAATTCAGCCAGTATACGTTGGTTCTCTGCAGTTTTAAATATTGTCTTTCAATGGTTTGTTCCAGAAGTTTCTGATTGTAGCTGATCAGTATAAATTCGTCCTTCTCTATAATTATGCGGGAAGTATTGAATATATCCTTCTTATTAAAGCTGGAATACAGATAAAGAGAGTCATATTCACCTGAAGTAGTATAGCTTTTAATATACTGTTTGCAGATAACAGTTTTTGTTTCATATTTTGCATATTCCAGTTTTGGCTGATAATTGACAGAGAATTCAGGCTTTCCTGAAATATGTTTAAAATACCGGATAATATCTGGTGGGGTATAATAACTATTTGTTTCAGTCTTATACCTGGGCATAAAATCAAGGATCTCAAATACATCATTTTTTTTACTGTAACGTGTACAAAGGATATTGGTATTTTTAACGTATTTCTGATGTATTGTATACCCGTTATCCACTATAATTTCAAAAGTACCCCCGATTTCATCATCCAGTATATTGGCAAATACCGAAGATGAGTTGAAATCCGGCAAACAACACCAGTCTATCGAACCACGTTCCGAAATCAGGGCAACACTTCTGCAATTGCCTATTACCCCGTAATTCAAGTTATCCATTATTTGTTTTTTTAGTTAATGTTTTTAACAATTCCCTAACGTCTCTGTAATTGTCGACATAATATTTTGCTATGGATTTATCTGTTCCGACTTTTATAGTATAAGCACTCTTCGGCAGTTCCTGAAATAAATATTCATCTGTCCAGTCGTCGCCTATCGCCATGATAAAGTCAAAATTCCTGTTTTGCAGATACTCAAAAGCAGCATTGCCTTTATTTATTCCTGTAACCTTTATTTCCATTACTTTATTTCCTTCAAGTATCTCTAGATCCTGGTTCAAAATAATATTCGAGATATCATCCTGCAGTTCAAGAGCTCTAAGGGCGCCCAGTTCTATGTCTGCTTTTCTGTAATGCCATACCAGGGAATGTGTTTTTTCTTCAATTAGGCTACCGGGAGTTCTGTCCACATATGATTCTAAAACAGGAATCAAATTTTTCTTCCATTCGCCGTGTACAGATTTTCTCTCTTTCCACCTGCCATTTCTTGGTTTTATCCATGCACCATGTTCCGCAATCAGTGTATAATTCTGATCTCCAAACCACTCATTAAAGGTATCCTTATCACGTCCGCTTATTAATACCAGTTCGGCTTTTTGAACAGAAGCTATTATGTCCAGAATTTCGTAAAGCTCCTTATCCGGGATAGCAGCCTTCGGGTGATCATAAAATTTTTGCAATGTACCATCGTAATCAAGGAAAAGTATTTTGCTCTGAGCTTTCGCAAATTCAATTTTAAGTGTTTTGATTAAATCCTCCGACACTATTCGTGCCTGATATTCAGCTTGTTTTTCCTTAGTCTTATCAAGTGCTTCAATAAATTCAGAAGCCCATTTGTATATATCGTAACGTTTGATACGTTCCTGCATGATACTTACCGATCTTTGCTGTTCTTCATCCGACATATTCAGCGCTTCATAAATTGCATCAGAAACATTTTCGATATTGTACGGGTTCACAGCAATGGCTTCACCCAATTCTTTCGAAGCGCCGGTCATATCACTGAGGATCAAAACTCCTTTATGATTTGTTTTTGTCGCAATAAATTCCTTGGCCACCAGGTTCATTCCATCCCGAAGAGGAGTGAGAAGAGCAATATCTGCAGAACAATACAATTCGATAAGATTAGCAAAAGGCAATGAACGATAAAAATAGATGATCGGGTTCCAGTTTAATGTGCCGAATTCGCCATTAATACTTCCTACTAATTCTTCAATTTCACTTTTCAGGGATTGATATTGTTCAACTTCAACTCTGGAAGGAACTGTTAATAAGATCAAAGAAACCTGTTCCCTGTACCCGGAATATTTTCTCAGAAAGTGCCGGAATGCCCTTAATCTCACAGTCAGGCCTTTTGTATAATCAAGCCGGTCAATGGACAGGATCAGTTTGCGGTTAGGGGAGCCCAGTAGAAACCGGTCTATATCCCGGTGTTCTTTCGAACGTTCCTGTATGGGTTTGCTCTGTATTTCATAAGCTTTTCGCTGAAATTTCTCATAGTCGATACTCATTGGAAATACATCGATGTATACGTGTCTTTTCTCCAGCCTGATCTGGTTAAAATTCACATCAAAGCCCAGCAGTCGTTTAGTGGAACTGATAAAATGCCGGGCGTAATCGTATGTATGAAAACCGATAAGATCGGAACCCAGAACTCCTTTAAGGATTTCTTCCCTCCATGGCAGGATACGGAAAACCTCGAAGGACGGGAAAGGAATATGCAAAAAGAAACCAACCCGAAGGTCCGGACGTTTTTCCTTAATAATATCGGGAACGAGCATGAGCTGGTAATCATGTATCCAGACAGTATCATTTTTATCCGCATGTTTAATAATACGATCGGCAAACAAAAGATTCACTTCTTTATAAGCTCTCCAGTAGGTTGCCCTGAAGATGATGTATTCCGTAAAATAATGAAATAATGGCCAGATGGTGGCATTACTAAATCCATGATAATAATTCTCAATCATTTTATTATCAAGGAATACCGGCAGGCAATGTTCTTTCTCCAGCAATACTTTTATGGTGTTTTCATCTTTGGCTGAACCAACTGATATACCCGGCCAGCCTATCCAAACACTATCATGGGATTTATGATAGGATTTCAATCCGGTTGCCAGCCCTCCTGCACTGGGAGTAATCCCAAATTGGTTTTTGGATTTTTGCACCTTAACAGGAAGCCTGTTAGAGACTATGAGTAATCTCCGCATAAATTGATGATTTAGTCGTATAGAAAGTATAGCCGGTTGCAAAATTAGATATAATGCCTGTATAATGCCAGAAATTGTTGAGGATTATTCGATAAGAATATTTACTGGTAAAAAGCTAACTGAAATATTATTCGTAAATTTGTTCGTATAGAAACTATTTAAAATCTATTGAATGATATACAATACTGCACAAAAAGAAATTGCCAACAAGATAGAAGAGGATTCGGGTATTTCCAGGTGGAAAGACTGGCATTGGCAACTAAAGCATTCCATTAAATCACTCGATACATTTGAAAATCTGACAGGAATAAAATTTGACAAATCCGAAAGAGAGGGATTAAAAAGGACCTTTGAGAAGTTTCCGTTATCCATTACACCCTATTACCTTTCATTGATCGATAAAAGTAATTTCAGAAATGATCCGGTATTTAAGCAGGCATTCGGAAGCGTCCAGGAATTAACCAGGGTAAAATCAGAACTGGAAGATCCTTTATCTGAAGAGCATGACAGTCCGGTTGAAGGCATAACGCACAGGTATCCTGACCGGGTATTGTTTCATGTAAGCAATATTTGTTCCATGTATTGCAGGCACTGTACCCGAAAAAGAAAAGTGGGGGATATTGATTATGTGCCTACCAAAAAGCAGTTAAGGAAAGGTATAGAGTATATAGCCAAAACACCACAGATCAGGGATGTATTATTATCCGGCGGGGATCCTTTTATGATGCCGGATGAAAAATTAGACTGGTTGCTGTCAGAGGTCAGAAAGATACCACATGTTGAAATTATTCGTATAGGAACAAGGATGCCTGTTGTTCTTCCATACAGAATTACCGATGAGTTGATCAATATCCTTAAAAAATACCAACCTTTATGGATCAATACGCATTTTAATCATCCGCGTGAGATCACTGCTTCTTCAAAAGAAGCACTGGCAAAACTGGCAGACGGAGGATTTCCTCTGGGCAATCAATCTGTGCTTCTGGCCGATGTAAACGACTGTCCAAGGATAATGAAATCTCTGGTCCACAAACTGGTTCAGAATCGTGTAAGACCTTATTATTTATACCAGTGTGATCTTTCAGAAGGATTATCTCATTTCCGGACTCCCATAGGAAAGGGGATTGAAATTATGGAAAGTCTGATAGGTCATACAAGCGGATTTGCC
>JAFGQO010000172.1 GCA_016935615.1 Bacteroidales bacterium | reverse complement strand
ACCTGGGATTGGATGGTCAGATGCAGAAGAAAGGAACTCCCACTATGGGGGGTATTATTATTCTGGCCTCTATTCTTATTCCTGTTCTGTTATTTGGTGATCTGAGCAACATATATGTGCTTCTTATGTTGATTACAACCCTGTGGCTTGGATTCGTCGGCTTTCTGGATGATTATATTAAAGTCTTTAAAAAAAATAAACAAGGGCTCAGAGGAAAATTTAAAATTGCCGGACAGGTTGTTCTGGGATTGGTTGTAGGGTTTACCATGTATTTCAACGACGATATTGTTGTAAGAGAACGGATAATACAGGATACTCCTGCTGCAGCAAGTGAATTGATCATTGAAGGCGATGTTTCTCAGCCAACACCTTCTGTGCTGACCCGGGACGTGAAATCAACCAAAGTAAACATTCCTTTCTTTAAGAATAATGAATTCGATTATGCAAGAATCATTGCATTTCTGGGTAAGAATGCCACCAAATATACATGGATAGTAATTGTTCTGGCTATAATATTGATCATAACTTTTATTTCCAACGGAGCAAATCTTACAGACGGACTGGATGGTCTTGCAGCAGGAAGTTCGGCAATTATTGGAACAACACTTGGCATTTTGGCCTATCTCTCGGGTAACCTGATTTATTCTGACTATTTGAATATCATGTATATTCCGAATACAGCAGAACTGGTTGTCTTTATGGGAGCTTTCATTGGTGCTATGATAGGATTTATGTGGTATAATTCTTATCCGGCACAAATATTCATGGGTGATACGGGGAGTCTGGCTATCGGAGGCATAATTGCTGTTTTTGCCATTCTTATCAGGAAAGAATTATTAATACCCATACTCTGCGGAGTTTTTGTTGTAGAGAGTTTCTCTGTAATGATCCAGGTAGTATATTTTAAATACACCAAAAAGAAATTCGGTGAAGGCAGGCGTATCTTTTTAATGTCTCCGCTGCATCACCACTATCAGAAGAAAGGATACCCTGAACCAAAAATCGTGATTCGTTTTTTGATTGTCGGGATATTATTGGCAGTGATTACAATTGTAACCCTCAAAATAAGATAGTCTATGGAGAAAAGAATTGTTATACTCGGAGCAGGTGAAAGCGGTACGGGTTCAGCCGTATTAGCTAAAACCAAAGGATTCGAAGTGTTTGTTTCGGATATTGCTAAAATTAAAAGCCACTACAAGGAGATACTTTACAATTATGAGATCGACTGGGAAGAGGAACAACATACCGAACGTTATATTCTGAATGCTGATGAGATCATAAAAAGTCCCGGAATTTCAGACAAATCAGAGATAATGTTGGCAGTATCTAAAAAGGAAATTCCTGTCATCTCTGAAATTGAATTTGCCGGAAGGTATACAAATGCGAGAAAAATTTGTATTACAGGAAGTAACGGAAAAACAACAACAACTTCTTTGCTGCATCATATGCTGCGCAAGGCTGGTTTAAATTGCGGATTAGCAGGGAATGTAGGCAAAAGCTTTGCCATGCAGGTTGCAACAAAAATATACGATTATTATGTTATTGAGCTTAGCAGCTTTCAACTGGATGGCATGTATGAATTTAAAGCTGATATTGCTATTCTTCTTAATATTACTCCGGATCATCTTGATCGCTATGGTTACGACATGCAAAATTATGTTGATTCTAAATTTCGTTTAACACATAATTTGTCTGAAGAAGATTATTTTATTTATTGTTCTGACGATGAGATCACAATTTCTGAACTCGAGAGAATTGTATTGAGGGCAAAACAGTATGAATTTTCACAAAAGAAAAAAGTGAAGCAGGGAGCATATATTGATAATAACAATATGCATGTAAATATAAACAACAGCCAGATGAGTGTTCCTCTTTCTGAGCTGGCTCTGAAGGGAAAACATAATACATACAATTCAATGGCTGCCAGCATTGCGGGCAGGGTACTTGATATTAAAAAAGAAGTTATCAGAGAAAGCCTGAAAGACTTCAAAGGAGTGGAACACCGATTGGAAAGGTTTATTAAAGTGCATGGGATAGAATTTATAAATGACTCAAAAGCAACCAATGTGAATTCGACATGGTATGCACTGGAATGTATGACTACTCCAACAATCTGGATTGTAGGGGGTGTCGATAAGGGGAATGATTATTCATCACTTGAATCACTTGTTAAGGAAAAAGTTAAGTCGATAGTCTGTCTGGGAGTTGATAATTCGAAACTTCATAAGGCTTTCGGGCACCTGGTTGAGGATATAAAGGATGCTTCCACAATGAAAGAAGCTGTAACAATAGCTTACAGGATGGGACAAAAAGAGGATACGGTTCTTTTGTCTCCTGCTTGTGCCAGTTTTGATCTTTTTAAAAGTTATGAAGACAGAGGAAATCAGTTTAAAGAATGTGTGAGAGAATTATAGCATATGTCTGAAACATTAAGGAAATATTTTAAAGGAGATAGTATTGTATGGGCAGTATTAATTGTTCTGTCTCTTCTTTCTCTTTTAGCTGTTTACAGCTCAACATTTACACTTGCATATCAATACAGGTCAGGGAATATTGGGTATTACCTTATCAAACATATCATTTTTATACTTTTTGGTTTCGTGATAGTCTATCTTACGCATCTTGTGCCTTATCGCTATTATTCCAGAATTTCACAGTTGCTGGTAATAGTATCCGTTCCTCTTCTGATTATTACAATGTTCTTTGGTACAAACATTAACGAAGCCACACGATGGTTAACACTGCCGGGGACAAGCATCACATTTCAGACATCTGATCTGGCAAAGCTTGCATTAATTATGTACCTGGCAAGATTATTATCATTGAAGCAGGATAGAATCAGATCTTACAGGGAAGCATTTCTTCCAGTTGCCATTCCCGTTATTCTTATTTGCGCATTGATCCTGCCTTCCAATTTATCAACAGCATTGCTTCTGTTTATGGTTTCTGTTGTGTTAATGTATATTGGTCGTATTCGTTTTACATACATATCAGCTTTGGTGGCAGGTCTTGCCATCATTCTGGTTCTTTTTGGTACAATTGCAATTAAATCAGACTGGGAAGGAAGATGGGAAACCTGGAGCAACCGGATCATTAGTCATGTTGAACAGAATGGTGAAGGCAATTATCAGGCGGAACAATCAAAAATTGCTATAGCAACAGGAGGTTTATTGGGTAAGGGACCCGGCAATAGCATGCAAAGAAATTTTTTACCCCAACCCTATTCTGATTTTATTTTTTCCATCATTATTGAGGAATATGGATTAATTGGTGCATTATTCGTCATTCTTCTATATATGATCTTGCTTTTCAGGGCAGGAGTGATCGTCAGAAAAAGTACCAGGACTTTTCCTGCATTTCTGGCCTTTGGGCTGGCTCTTATGCTGGTGATGCAAGCCATGCTCAATATGTCTGTTGCTGTTGGTATTCTTCCTGTTACCGGACAGCCACTGCCAATGCTCAGCATGGGAGGCACCTCTATTTTATTTACTTCTGCTGCAATTGGTATTATGCTCAGTGTGAGCAATGGGATGAATCAAAAAAAGAAAATTGTTCTTGAAACCACTTCATAAACATACAAGGATTATTATTGGCGGAGGAGGAACCGGAGGCCATATTTTTCCTGCTATTTCTATTGCAGATGAGTTGAAACGCCGTGATCAGAACATGCAGATTTTATTTGTCGGTGCAATCGACAGAATGGAGATGGAGCGCGTTCCTGCTTCGGGCTATGAAATAAAAGGATTGCCTGTAAGTGGATTTCAAAGAAAAGTAACATACAAAAACTTTGTTGTTCTGTACAATCTTTTTCGAAGCATAATTCTGGCAAATCGTATCATAAAGGAATTTAAACCTGATTTGGCAATTGGAGTTGGAGGATATGCAAGTGGTCCGATAATACGTAGTGCGGCCAAATATGGTATCCCAATAGTATTGCAGGAGCAAAATTCATATGCTGGTATTACGAATAAAATACTAGCTAAAAAAGCATCAGTAATATGTGTTGCTTATCGCAATATGGAAAAATATTTCCCAAAAGAGAAAATAATTATAACCGGCAATCCGGTACGGAATATTGAAATTTCAGATTCCCTGCGGAAAGCCGGATTGGCCCATTTCAATTTATTGCCTGATTTACCGGTTCTTGTAATTGTTGGGGGTAGTCTTGGAGCCAGATCCATTAATGAAGCAATTGTTGAAAACATTGGGTTTTTTGAAAAACAAAAGCTTCAAATTCTCTGGCAGACAGGAAAATATTATTATCAGGAGATGGTGAAAAGAGTGAAATCAGGATATCGTTCAAACATTCATATACTTGATTTTATTACACGCATGGATCTTGCATACAATGTTGCTGATCTTATGATAAGCAGAGCAGGTGCAATAAGCATATCGGAAATTTGTCTTACGGGACAGGCTGCTGTGCTGATCCCTTCTCCAAATGTTGCAGAAGATCATCAGACAAAAAATGCGATGGCACTTGTTGAACAAAATGCGGCTGTGATGATCCCGGACAAAAATGTCAGGAAGGATTTGATTCATAAAGTAACGGAATTGGTTAATAAGATTGAAATGAGGGATGAATTGGCAAGAAATGCCAAAAGACTGGCAATACCAAATTCAACAGCCTTAATAGTGGACGAGGTTAATAACTTGATTAAGAGATAGACTGAAAATTGATGAATTTTGAAAAGAAACAAAATATTTATTTTTTAGGAATCGGAGGCATAGGAATGAGCGCTCTGGCAAAATATTTTTATATCCTCGGGAAAAATATAGCAGGGTATGATCTTGCATCTACGTCAATAACGAAACAGATGCAAGATATGGGAATTCATATCCACTTTCATCAGAATATTTCTGCCATCCCTGAAAGATTTTTGGATAAGGAATCAACTCTTGTTATAAGAACACCGGCGGTTCCCGATGATCATAAAGAACTGAAATATTTCAGGGAACATGACTATAGGATCATGAAGAGGGCTGAAGTATTAGGGTGTATTGTGAACGAAAAAAAAGGTATTGCCATAGCAGGCACACACGGAAAAACTTCTGTTTCTTCTATTTTGGCATATATAATGCATGAGTCGGAAGTTGGTTGCAGTGCATTTCTTGGAGGAATACTGAAGAATTATAACAACAACCTTATTGTTAGTGAAAATTCCGAATGGGTTGTATCAGAAGCAGATGAATTTGACAGATCATTTTTACAGCTAAGGCCTGAAATCGCACTGATAACATGGATTGATTCCGATCATCTCGATATTTATTCTTCTTATGATGAAATTAAAAGTAGTTATAAAAGCTTTTTATCTCAGGTGAGAAAAGGGGGTATTGTTGTGTTGAAAAAGGGAATTGAAATTGATTTTAATGACAATGAAGTGAGGAAATATACATATTCTTTTGAGGACTCATCTGCTGATTTTTTTGCCAGTGATATAAGGAGGACAGGAGATAAATACAGTTTTAACATTCATGCGCCCGGGAAGTTGATTCGGGGAATTGTGTTCTCTTATCCCGGACTAACAAATATTGAAAACGCAGTAGCTGCTGCTTCTGTAGCCTGGCTGACAGGTATAGACGAAAACACCATTTCAGCAACTCTTGGTTCATTTGAAGGCGTAAAAAGAAGGTTCGATATCCAATACAAAAGTGATGCATGTATTTACATTGATGATTATGCACATCATCCGCGCGAACTTGACGCATTGATCAGCTCAGTCAGAAATTTATATCCCGGGAAAAAAATTACCGGAATATTTCAACCGCATTTATACAGCAGAACCAGGGATTTTGCCAATGAATTTGCTACGAGTTTAAGTGCACTGGATAAGTTGATACTGCTTGATATCTATCCTGCACGCGAACAACCAATAAGAGGTGTAAGTTCGGATTTGATTTATAAAAAAGTAAATACTGTAAAATTAAGCTGTAAAAAAAGTGAGCTCATAAAGGTTTTGGAAAACAATCAGTTTGAGATACTGCTTACTATGGGAGCAGGTGATATAGACAGATTTGTTGACCCCATTATACAATTGATTCGAAGCAGATGAAGGTGTTAAAAAAAATAGCCATATGGACAATGACTATTGTTTATTTGTTACTGATCGCCGGGTTTGTGAGCAATAAATATGAAAGCCAGCTATGTAACGGAATTGAAATAACAATAATTGATAGTCTGAACTCCGGCTTTTTGTTAGAGGAAGATATACTTAAAATACTGGAGAATAACAACATTCATTATCTGGGTGAGCCTTTGTATGGGATTGATCTTATAAAACTGGAAAAGACCATTTTGTCAAATCAAATAGTGAAAGATTGCAGAGCATATACCAGTGCTAACGGAATGTTGTACATTGACATTAGCCAGCGTGAACCTTTTGTCAGAATAATTGATATGAACGGAAATGGATATTACATTGACGTAGAAGGCAATATTCTTTCTTTATCTCCTCGTTTCACCCCACATGTGCTTGTTGTAAATGGATATATTAAAACTCCATTTGCCATAGGGAGTGCAGTAAATGTCAATAATCTTGCTGATAACAGATATGAGAAGCTCATAAAGAGTATTTATACGCTCTCTCTTTACATTTTTCAACATGAGTTATGGAATTCACAGTTTGTTCAGATGTATGTGAACAAGTCAGGTGAGATGGAATTAATACCTCGGGTCGGTCCGCATATTATTTTGTTTGGTACTCTTGAAAACTATTCTGAAAAACTGGATAAACTGGAAATATTTTATAAAGAAGGTTTAAATATTATTGGATGGAACCAATATGTGAAAATAAATTTAAAATACAAAGATCAAGTTGTATGTACTAAAATATAACAAAAATGATGAGGCAAAAATCAAACTATGTAGCAGCAGTTGATATTGGAACAACCAAAATTGTATCACTGATCGGAAAAATAAATGAAAACGGGAAGCTTGATGTGATCGGTATGAGCAAATCAATTTCGAAAGGTGTGAAACGGGGTGTGGTTCTGAATATCGAAGAAACTGTCAGTGCAATTCATCAGACAGTTGAAGAGGCACAAAAACAAGCTGGTGTGCAGTTTAGCGATGTCTTTGTCGGCATCGCCGGACAGCATATTAAAAGTATTAAGAACCGTGGGTATATTAATCTGGGAACTGACAGGGATGAGATCATTCAAAATGATATTGATGCACTTATCGCTGATATGTATAAAATACCAATTGATCTTGGTGAAGAGATCATTCATGTATTGCCCCAGAATTATATTGTTGATAATGAGACAGGAGTAAAGAATCCTGTTGGTATGTCGGGAAGACGTCTGGAGGCAAATTTTCATATTGTTATCGGACAGATAGCCTCTGCAAAAAATATTGAGAAGTGTATAAACCGTGTTGGTTTGAAAGTAAATCAGCTCATTTTGGAACCGCTGGCTTCATCTTCCGCAGTATTAACTGATGATGAAAAAGAAGCAGGAGTTGCTCTTGTTGATATTGGAGGAGGAACAACAGATGTTGCAGTTTTCTTTGACGATTCAATACGTCACACTGCTGTGATACCTTTCGGAGGAAATGTGGTAACAAAGGATATTAAAGAGGGCTGCAAAATTCTTCATCGACAGGCTGAAGCACTGAAAACACAATTTGGTTCTGCACTGGGTGATCTTGCTCCTGATGATAAAGTAGTAACAATACCAGGAATTAATGGTCGTGAACCAAAAGAAATTTCATTCAAAAACCTGGCTTATATCATACAAATGCGAATGGAGGAAATTATTGATGCTGTAATGTTCGAAATTGAGAATAGCGGATGTATGGATAAATTAAGTGCAGGAATTGTACTTACCGGAGGGGGTGCTCTGCTGAAGCATATTTCACAACTGGTAAGGTTCCATACAGGTATGGATGTTCGAATTGGCTATCCTATCGAATACCTTAACAGTGATCCGGCAGAGGAAATCAATAAACCTCAATATGCCACAAGTGTTGGTTTGCTTCTTAAAGGATGGGAACTTTATCAGAAACAGGAAAGAGGAGAGCATGATGCGGAAGAGAAAGAATATGAAGAAGATGATATGCTTGTTGAAGCTGAAGAAAACAGGGTTGGCAGTGGAATTATTGCAGCATTTAAAAAGAGGATCACTGATATTTTTGAAGAAAAAGGTGCCGATATGGAGTGATAGTATAAAATGCCTCATGATAACTTAAAGCGTACAAAAAATGAAAGAAGATTTAATGAATTTCGATCTGCCGGTTAACAAATCATCTATAATTAAAGTAATTGGTGTTGGAGGAGGAGGTAGCAATGCAGTAAATTATATGTATAAACACGGCATTAAAGATGTTGACTTTGTTGTATGCAATACCGATGCACAGGCATTGGAAAATAGTCCTGTGCAGGTGAAGATACAATTGGGCTCATCGTTGACAGAAGGAAGAGGCGCAGGGAACAAACCGGCAATAGGAAGAGAAGCTGCAATCGAAAATCTGGATGACGTTATTGAAGTTTTATCTGTAAACACGAAAATGGTTTTTATTACATCAGGGATGGGCGGAGGAACAGGAACAGGAGCAGCGCCTGTGATAGCAAAGGCTGCCAAAGAACTGGGGATTCTCACGGTAGCTATAGTAACAATACCTTTCAGAAATGAGGGCCAGCGAAGAATAAACCAGGCACTTGAGGGAATAGCTGAAATTGAGAAATATGTGGATTCCCTTTTGGTGATCAATAATGAAAAGATCCGTGAAATGTACGGCGATTTGAAAGTCTCGGAAGCATTTGCCAAAGCAGATAATGTGCTGGCCATTGCAGCAAAAGGAATAGCCGAAATAATAACTGTACATGGCTATATCAATGTGGATTTTGCGGATGTGGAAACCGTTATGACAAACTCAGGTGTAGCCATCATGGGTTCTGCAAACGCGAGAGGAGGAGACCGTGCCATCAGGGCAGTTACGGAGGCTATAAATTCTCCGTTACTAAACGATAACAATATCGTTGGATCAAGAAATATATTGATCAATATTACATCGGGGAATGAAGAAATTACTATGGATGAAATTGGACAGATTACTGATTATGTGCAAAGTTGTGCAGGTGATGAGGCAGACCTGATCTGGGGGAATGGAATCGACGAGTCTTTGGGTGAGGCACTATGTGTAACGGTAATAGCAACAGGATTTGGAACAAACAGTATACCCGAATTGTATTTCAGGAAGAAGCAACTTGATAAAATAGCACTTGATGATGAATATACGAAAACATCAGAAAAATATGGGAAACCGACAGAAGGATTTGAAATTAAGGATGTACCAAAAAGCCGTAAGAGATCAGGAACAGGTAGCAATATCATTACACAACGTGAAATTGAATTTGATCTGACTCAACCTTATGAATCGGAGAGGATCGGCGATGATGATCAAAAAGGGAATATGAAAAGAGCAATTGAATTCAGAAAGGGAGCCGAAAGAGTAAAAAGCATTAAGAAAACATACGAAAAGTTACGAGAGATGGATATAAACAGTCAACAGGTCAAATCAAGTATTGATGAAATGGAAAATCAGCCCGCTTATATTCGTCGTAATTTTGAACTGGATAAAACAGAGCCTTCCAAGGAGAAAAGGATATCAAGGTATTCACTTTCAGATGATGAAGACAAAAGCGTGAAATTAAGTGATAATAACAGGTATTTGCATGAAAATGTAGACTGATCATTTATCTTTCTCCCATCTTTTTAGTATACAAGTCAATATTCCGGTCACCTAATTCCAAATAGTATTTTTAGAATTTCTATCTTGCAGGAGCAACTTTTTGAGTAAAAATTGATCTGTAGAAGATAGTAATTCATTTGTTTTGGATCTTATTCTGTTTTCTGAAAATGAAATATGATGTAGCTGTTATTGGAGCGGGAATTGGAGGAATTGCTACCTCGATTCTGCTTGCACGGAAAGGTTATAATGTATCCGTTTTCGAGAAAAACTCTTATCCCGGAGGAAGGTGCGGAAGCATTACAAAAGAAAGGCACAGATTTGATATCGGAGCTACTATGATTATGATGCCGGGGATATATGAAAAATTTTACAATTCCATAGGGCGGACGTTCAAGGATGAATTTGAACTTTTTCAAATGGATCCAACTTACAAGATTAAATTTCACAATGGAAAAGAGTTCCTGTTTTCCCCTGATTTGCATGAGATGAGAAAACAGCTTGAATCATTTGAGCAGGGCAGCTACGGGAAATTTTTAAAATATATGAGCAAGACATCCAACGCTTTCAGCCTGTCAATAAAATATTTTATCAATAGAAATTTTAATAACATGTTTGATATGATAAATGTTAGGAACATGTTTCTATTGTTTCGTTCGAAGGCCCACAGAAATCAATATTCATACATTGGTGGATTTTTTAAGCATGATGCCTTAAGGTACATATTTACTCTTCAGAACCTTTACATTGGCCAGAATCCTTTAACGGCATCAGCTGTTTTTGCAGGTTTGCCTTATATGGAATTGTCTGAAGGTGTGTGGTTTCCCAGGGGAGGAATGAGTGAAGTAGCAAAGAATCTTTTTAAGATAGCCAAAGAAAACAAAGTAGAATTTTATTTGAATTCTCCGGTAAAGGAAATTAAAATCAGAAACAAATGTGCAGAAGGTATTATTTTGAACGATCAATCCTTTCATAAAGCAGATATCGTTGTATCAAATGCTGATCTTCCATATATACATAATCATTTACTTCCAAAAGGAATATGGACAAGAAGAATAAATTTGCTCAACTATACTTGTTCTGCAATAGTTTTTCATTGGGGTCTGGATATTGTTTATCCGCAATTGAAACAACACAATTTGTTTGTTTCATCAAGTTATAAAAAAGATATCAGAAGAGTGTTCAAAGAAAAATCATTGCCGGATGAACAAACTTTTTATCTCCATTCACCGGTTCGTTCGGACCAAACGGCTGCTCCGTCAGGACAGGATTCTATATCGGCTGTTGTACAGGTTGGTCATTTGGCAAGCAATTTGGAACAGAATTGGAGTCTATTGAAAAAGAAAGCACGCAAAGGCATTATCCAGAGGTTAGAAAAAGAGGGAATGAAGAATTTTGAAAAACATATTAAATTCGAAATATGTTATTTGCCAAAAACCTGGCAAACACTTTTCAATCTGACAAAGGGAGCAGCATTTGGGAGTGTTAGCCATAATCTTTCACAAATGGGATATTTCAGACCACACAACAAACATTTTCGATACAAAAATTTATTTTTTGTTGGTAGCAGTACCCAACCGGGTAGTGGAGTACCTCTGGTATTATTATCGGCAATGCTTACCAGCGAAAGAATTATTCATAAGTTTAAGTAATAAAACAGGATCAGGCATGAAGATCAGGAAACTGGATACATACTCTATTATACAGGGAATAGATTTTGAGGCAATCAAAGATCATCCAAATATCTTGATTGCAGCTGGTTTTTGGGAGGAGGAAAGATTTCAGGCTGCAAAGGTATGTTACCAGTTTATGCGAAAGATTGATGATTTAATTGACAATCGTAAAGCTCTGGGACCCATAACTCCTGAAGAGAGAATTCTGTTTGCAGATAAGGTGAACAACTGGATTGAATGTCTGAATGATACTTCACGCACTGATTCATCAATGAAGCATGTAACAGAAACCATCAATAAGTTTAAAATACCTTCAGAGTTATTCAGAAAGTTTGCTGAATCGATGATTTACGATATCAGTCATAACGGTTTTGCCACATACAATAGTTTTATTGTCTATGCGGAAGGTGCTTCAGTTGCTCCTGCTTCAATTTTTGTTCACTTATGCTGCCTTAGCAAAAAGTATCATCAGTTTATTTCTCCGTCGTTTGATGTAATTGAAGTTGCCCGCCCTTGTGCATTGTTTAGCTACCTGGTACATATTATTCGCGATTTTCAAAAAGACCAGAACAACAACCTGAATTATTTTGCTTCAGATATATTGAAGAAATATAATCTGACGCCGGAAGATCTGAAGAAAATGGCACATGGAAAACCAATAGCACCTGATTTTAGAAATGTTATCAGAGAATATTATAATTATGCTGAGATATACAAGCAGGAAACAATTGATACTATAGAGAAAATTAAAGATCAGCTTGAGGACAGATATACCCTCAGTCTTTATATCATTTTTGAATTGTATTTGCAGGTATTTGAACGTATAGATATCGAGAAAGGAAAATTTACAACTGAAGAACTGAATCCTGCTCCGGCAGAAATCAAAGATAGGGTGTTGCGGGTTTGCAGTTAATTTCATGATTTGGCATAGGATATCATACCTATACAAAGGTATGTTCCACATCTTCTATAAAATAAGCAGTTTTTGTTGTTCATTTGAGATTGGCCGGTAATGAATTAAAACCAAATATATCATTGCATAGGCGATTGTTCAGCCTGAAAAACAGTCAATTGAAATTCAGAAATGATTTTTACATGTAAGCAATGGTTTTGCATAACAGGCAATGCTTAAATATCGGACCCGGCAAATTAATTTGTTAATGTGAGTTCGAAATAAAAAACCTTAAGTATCAATTATTTAAAAAAGCTTTTTAGTGAGTTCTTTGTGTTTTGGTGACTTTGTGGCATT
>JAFGQO010000026.1 GCA_016935615.1 Bacteroidales bacterium | reverse complement strand
GCCACTGCAAACACCGGCTGATTCTGCCAGGTCGTACACCGGGTTTACATTCACAGTTGTAGTGATCACACTGTCGCAACCGTTAACGGTAACCAAATTGCTTGCATGTACTACGGTTGATGTAATGTTGTTCTGCGTTGTCCCGTCGGGGAAGGTATAACTGTCGCCACTGCAAACACCGGCTGATTCTGCCAGGTCGTATACCGGGTTTACATTCACAGTTGTAGTGATCACACTGTCACAACCTTCAACAGTAACCAAATTGCTTGCATGTACAACTGTTGATGTAATGTTGTTCTGTGTTGTCCCGTCAGGGAAGGTATAACTGTCGCCACTGCAAACACCGGCAGATTCTGCCAGGTCGTACACCGGGTTTACATCTACCGTTGTAGTGATTATACTGTCGCAACCTTCAACAGTAACGAAATTGCTTGCATGTACTACGGTTGATGTAATGTTGTTTTGCGTTGTCCCGTCCGGGAAGGTATAACTGTCACCACTGCAAACACCGGCAGATTCTGCTAGGTTGTACACCGGGTTTACATTTATCGTTGTGGTAATTACACTGTCGCAACCGTTCACAGTGATCAAATTGCTTGTATGGACAACAGTTGATGTAATGTTGTTCTGTGTTGTCCCGTCGGGGAAGGTATAACTTTCGCCACTGCAGATTGCATCTGTTTCGGACTCATTGTATACCGGATTAAGAGAAACGTCAATTGCTACCCTGTTGTTGCTCGGACAACCATTATTTGCTTCAACATAAAATGTACCTGCTGTTGTTAATGGTACAGTAAGGTATGTATTCCCCGTATCCAGGGGCGTAACGTCATCGACATCAGAATACCAGTAGAGTGTACCTGAACCTGAGGCTGACAATGAAGCAGAGGAACCAAAACAGGTTTCTGTATCAAACGCTATGGGATCATCAGGTTTTGCAATAGTAAGAATGGTAACACTAACATTGGTTCCATTGTCATTTAAATTCGTGTCGATTGCCGATGAATTAATAATGTTTGCATAGGTTGTAATTGTTAGTCCGGCCATTCCGGCCTGGACCAGACCATTAATGATCAGTTGTGCACTATCATTTGGTGCAATACATGGAATACTCCAGTATCCCGATGCCAGGTTATAACTTCCATCCGGAATTGTTACATTGTCAACTGAATACCCCGAAGGAAAAGCGGTTGTCGCTACAACACTCTTTGCAGTATCGGGACCAGGATTATTAATTATAAAACTATATACTACGTCACTTGAATCACAAAGAAAAGCAGATGATTCCTTGATAGAAACTGAAAGATCGGCACTGTCTGTCGGCAAATCTCCAAATACCATTACTCGGTGCATATCCCGTCCACATAAAAACAGCCTTCCGTTTAAATCTGAGCTAATAGTATAAAGGTTTCTCATATTGTTGGTGTCCGGTGTGCCTGACGGATAGAATGGTGTTCCGGTATAAAAGTCGGGCTGACCCAACACAACTGTTGCAGCTTCACCATTTGTCTGAGGAATAGAGTCCCATATGGTGACACGGTGATTTCCAAACTCAGAAACTGCAATTTTACCGTCCACTGTCGCTGTCACTCCCACCGGTGTTGAAATTCTGAAATCCGAAATGCCTGCAATCCTTTGTCCAAATGCAGTCTGACCAATAACAACTGTTGCATTTTCTCCACTTGCCACAGGAACAGAATCGTATATCACCACCCTGTGATTCTGTTCATCGGCAATCAGAAGTTTACCATCAGGAGACAGATCCAGGCCCCAAGGCTGATTCAATTTTCCGGCAGATGTACCTGTAGATGTTGTTGTCATATCGGGCTGACCAATAACATAATCTGCAGGTGTATCATTTATCACCGGAATGGAATTCCATACCAAAATTCTGTGGTTGTATCTTTCGGAAATTAATAATTTTCCATTTGGCGTGACCAAAACCCCCTGGGGAGAATTTGTGTAAATACGCACAGTAACATCAACCGGCTGATTATTCACCACAGGAATACTGTTCCAGATGTATATGTATGAATTTCCGCCGGCAACAATCAGTTTGTTGCCATCGGGAGACCAGTCAACACCTTCTGCAAAAAAGGGCAGTGAAATTTGCACATCAGATGGCTGACCATTTCTGGTTGGCAAATTGTGCCAAATTTTCACTGAATATCCTGATTGCTCTGCCACTGCCAGCATACCTTTGGAGCTAATGGCACAATATGCCGGTCCCCGGGTTACAGAATCACTGATATTTGTGAGTAGAGATTGAAAGTTTGGCTGACCGATTACCATGCTTGCATTCTCGAAATTGGTAAATGTCTGTTGAGAAAAAGCACTTGTAATACATGCCAGTCCTGCAATAAGTGTTATTATCTTTTTCATGAGATCAGGTTGATTTTAAATCTGATTTTTTATCCGGTTCAATGATGATAAGCAATCCATATTGATATTCCTATGGAATTACACGTATCTGCCCGGACTTTTGTTACAAGAAATCCAAATACAGAAAGCAAAGGAATTGTAAATAGCCAGAACATAGATTGTTGTTATTTCTTCATTTCTAATCAATTACAAAATAAAATCAAGCAAAAAAATCCGGAAATGACTTTTCGGACATTTGATAAATGTGCATTATTTATTGAGCAATAGTTCCAATCAGAATAATAAAAGTTCGCTTCCTTATTGTACGACCCAAATAATTTACTTTTCCCCTGATTGATTAACTTTGGAAGTATTTGTACACTGGTATGTTTAAATAGTATTGATTTTAAAACCTTTCATTTTATGAATTCATCAAAGATAATATGGATTCTGGTCTTATTAGCTGCCTGTCCATTGAAGAGCCAGGACATAACAGTAAATCAGATTGGTTATTTGCCGGGGAATGTTAAACTGGCCATTGTCCCTGCTGTTGAAACAGGTGTGTTTTATGTAGTCGAAGAAGGAACTAACGAAATTGTTTTTACAGGTATTCTCAGCGATGAAGACACATGGAGTCCTGCTCAACAGGACGTAAAGGTTGCCGATTTCACTTCTTTGAACCAGGCAGGAACCTTCAGGATAAAAATGAAAGGATCCGGCACGGAATCGCATCCTTTTTATATAAACAGTACCCTATACAATGATATTTCAAGGGAATCCATGAGATATTATTACCTGTCAAGAGTTAGTATGGAACTGGAGGAACAATATGCAGGAGTTTATGCCCGTGCAGCAGGTCATCCGGACACTGCAGTGATTATCCACGAATCAGCTGCCTCACCTGAGCGGCCCGAAGGAAGTACGGTTTCAACACCCGGAGGATGGTATGATGCGGGAGATTACAATAAATATGTTGTAAATGCCGGAATTTCGACCTATTCGGTATTTGCTATCGCCGAACATTACTCAAAGTACAGTGAATTACTTGACCTGAATTTACCGGAGAGCGGAAACAATGTTCCTGATATAATCGATGAAGGAATATATAATTTGCGCTGGATGCTTGCTATGCAGGATACAAACGATGGTGGAGTGTATCACAAATGCACACATCAGTATTTTTTAAGTATGTCAATAAAACCTTATCAGGCGGCAGCCATCCCCAGGTATGTTGTTATGAAAACCACTGCTGCCACATTGAATCTTGCTGCAGTTGCCGCACAGGCAAGCCGTATCCTCAGTAATTATGAAGCTGAGTACCCGGGATTGGCAGATTCGTGCCTGGAAGCTGCTGTGAAAGCTTATGAATGGGCCCAGGCAAATCCGGCAATCTATTATCAGCAACCCGGTGATATTTCCACCGGCTCTTATGGTGATGGGAATGTAACTGATGAATTCCGGTGGGCAGCAATGGAATTATACATTACTACCTTAGACGATCAATACCTGTTGGATTATGATTACCTTGACAAAAGTGCGAATGCTCCCGGCTGGAATTCAGTATATTCACTGGGGCTTGTCTCACTCATCAGGAATTCAGACAACCTCACTGCGGCAGTAGATCTTCCTGCTGTTGAATCAAAGATTATCAGCTATGCGGATAATCTTTATACGTCCTATCAAAATTCTGCATATAGGGTTCCTGTCACCGGTTTTTACTGGGGAAGTAACGGAAATGTCGGAAATGGTGCATTGATGAGCATGCAGGCCTATTACATTACAAATGATGAAAAATACAAGGAAACTGCCATTGCCGCACTGGATTATCTTCTGGGACGCAATCCGACCCTGTATTGTTTTGTAACTGGCCATGGCGATCATAATCCGATGTCTCCCCATGATAGAAAATCCGTATCCGATGGTATTACCGATCCAATTCCAGGAATGCTTGTTGGAGGACCGAATCCCTCCAACACATACGATTGCGGAGAAAGTTCCTACCCATCGACTCTTCCTGCACTATGTTATCTTGATAATGTTTGCAGCTACTCGACCAACGAAATCACCATTAACTGGAATGCTCCTCTGGCATACCTTACATGCGCCGTTCAGTCGCTGCAAAAACCATTGCCTGTAAGAGCTTATACCGGAACAGAGGACAGCATGAAGATCCATGTTGAATTTGACTTTGATCTGAATCAGGATATGCCTGATGCTTCGGATTATTTGCTGATCAGGAATGATGGAGAATCCATTGCATTCACTGATGCCGGTTTCACATCTGATCATATACTTGCACTAACTCCCGGATCCTATATCTCACATTCAGATACGAATATCATGTTCACCTATCTGCCCGGAGAACTCCAATCAGTGTACTACACGCATGTGGATTCCATCCATGATTTTCCTGTTCTGAATCTTGTATACGGTTCTGATCCAAAAGTTTTAAAAGCATATACAGACACCTTCGAGAGCAAAGTATACATTGAATTTTCAAAGAAAATGAATGATCCTTCATCCCATATCTCCGATTTTGAGATCTCTGATCTGGAAGGAAACATCCCTGTTACAGGTATTGAGTTTACCGACACCGATTCAATGGCGATCACTTTTACTCTGGATGCTGAACCTGACTATACAGACACACTGATGGTGGGCTATTCAGGATCTGAGTACGGATCAAAGGACTGTGGCCTTTTAAAAGCATTTGATAATGTAATGGTAAAAAACCGTTATCCCTTACCTGAACCTGTTGTTCCTCCATCAGTTATATATGAAACCTTTGCGAAAGGCGAACAATTGAAAGTATATCCTAATCCTTCCATGGCAGGTATGGCACTGACCATTGCATTTGAGGCCGGCGGAACGGGAAAATGTCAAATTCTCCTGTATGATCTGTCCGGCAGGATTGTAGATGAACTCTATTATGGCCTGTATCATGAGGGACTGAACACAATCTGTTCAGAAGAAATAAATACTGTCAACAAAGGTCTTTACCTCATTGTGGTAAGCGGTGATAATGTTCAGATGCAGAAACTTATCAGGGTTGAATAATTGCGGATTTCGGATTGCGGATTGCGGATTGCGGATTGCGGATTGCGGATTGTGAATTTTGGGAAAAATCTCAAGTTTCAAGTCTTCAATATATGAACTGGTGAACTGATTAACTGAGGCTATATATTAAACATTTCGTATGTTGATTTTTTTCATTTAATCCAACCTTCGCTTCCAGAGGTAAGCTACGGCTGGCAAAGCGATTCACCGATTCTTCGATTAATCATCTTCTATACGCCTAAACCACTTAAGCAGATCACAGATCACGAATTACCAATTACACAGTTCAACGATTCAACAGTTAAACACTCAAAACTCCAAACTCTGAACTCTAAACTCAAAACTGAGAACTCATTTCTTTTCCGTGTAAAAAAAAGATGTATTTTTATGACCTCATGGTAAAATAATTTCACCTTCCGTTAAGGGATTGGGAAGAGTTTTGCCTATACTAAGAAATAAAAATCGTAAATACTATTACAATGGAGAATCAAAAATTCGGAAAACTTTCTTTTGGCGAAAAATTTGGCTACTCCCTCGGCGATGCTGCAGCCAATGTAGCATGGAGACCCCTTATGGCCTTCCTCCCAATATTTTATACTGACACCTTTGGTTTGCCGGAAGCTGCTGTCGGACTTTTACTGGTTTTGACCAGGTCCTTTGATGGCATTACAGATGTGATCATGGGTACCATTGCGGACCGGACAAAGACCCGCTGGGGTAAATTTCGTCCCTATCTGCTATGGACGGCTGTTCCATTCGGATTGTTACTTGCCCTCACATTTACCACACCTGATTTCACAATGACAGGCAAATTAATATGGGCATACACAACCTATGTTTTACTGACTCTGGCCTACACTGCCAATAATGTTCCGTATTCATCACTTTCAGGAGTTATGACAGGAAATATCCTTGAGCGCACAAGCGTATCAGCCTATCGATTTTTCGGTGCATATCTGGGTGGACTTATTTCAATAGGATTTTTGCCTAAGCTCGTTGAATTTATCGGAAACAAAATGGATCCCGAAGGTACAAATAGTGATGCTCTCGGTTATCAATATACTTTCTATATTCTTGCTTTTCTTTTGGTGGTGTTTTCACTTATTGCATTTGCATCGACCAAAGAAAGAATTAAACCACCAAAATCTCAGAAAGCAAATATCAAAGCCGAACTCAGGGATCTTATTCAAAACCGGGCATGGGTCATTATGCTTATTGTCGGTTTCCTCTGGGTCACATACAATTCAATTCGCCAGGGTGCCGCCCCTTATTACTTTAAGTGGTACCTTAAAAGGGAAACTTTGGTTGGAGTATTTTTTATCGGAGTAATTTTGGCTTCGATGGTTTCTTCATTTATTGCTACTCCTCTGACCAATTTTTTTGGAAAAAGAAGATTGTTTATTCTGGTTATGGCAGTGAGTGGAATGTTTACCTGTGCCATTTATTTTGTACCATCTACAAATATCCCTTTGTTTTTTGTTCTGGGAATACTGGCAGAACTTGCTGCAGGGATCATGCCCATTCTTTTCTTTGCCATGCTGGGTGATGCCGCAGATTATTCAGAATTTACATTTGGCAGAAGAGCTACGGGTCTTACTTTTTCAGCCGGAACATTTGCGATGAAATTCGGAGGTGGAATGGCAGGAGTAGCCATGATGCTGGTCCTCAGAATACAGGGTTATTTTGGCCAGGGTGTTGCTGAACAAAGTCAGAAAGCATTGAACGGAATCCGGCTGATCAATAGTTTTGTCCCTGTGATTTTTATCGTATTAGCCATCCTGATCATATTTATATACCCTCTCACTACAGAAAAAATGATAGAAATTGAAACCGAATTAAAAGCAAGAAAGGAAAAAGAATAAAACCATTTATAACCAAAGGGGCTGCCTCAAAAGGTAAATATTTTAAGACAGCCACAAAATCCTCGAAGACTTAAAGAATTCACAAAATTCTGATATTCAATTATATATTACTTTGTGAGTATTTCGTGATTTAGTATCTTGGTGGCGAATTTTTAACATAGAAGACAGCCCCTTTTCTTTATAACCCTTCTCAACACTATGAATGAAAACGTATAATTCGTTAAATATACTTAGCAACATTGTTCATCATTCTTCTTTCATGGATAGTTCTAATGTAACTTCAATCTTCTTTACTTTCCCCGATCTTTTGAATAGTTCTTCCGATATTTCTGATGAAAGGGATAATCCGTTTTCTTTCACCGTACTACCATCCTGAAAATAAATCCGAATCCGGTCTTCATTTCCTTTTTTGTATACAACCGGTACCTGGCAACAAGTAAATGCGATTGATCCTTTGGGCAACAGGATTTCCTTTTTTGTACCATGAATGGCATAATAAACAAAACTATCTTCATCAGAAATAAATTCTTCTTCGAGCATTAGCGAAGGCATAAAACTGATTGCCCCGTTCCTGACCCTGATGCCTAACTCACCCCAACGGGTTAAAATATCTTCTTTTACCTGGCCTGTCATACCGGGTTGCTGAACCCCGCTATGCTTTGGTGTATGAGAATAAGGATCAACAGGAAATGCTCCGTATTCTTCAGGATTTTTATGCAGTCCCAATCCTTCTCTGATTTCATGGTAATGGCTGGCTAACGCTTTGCAAACCGATGTTGATTCATTGTGTTCGAGTGCTGTGAAATAGCTTTCCTGCACTGCATATGCCAACTTAGCTACCATGTGCCAGTATATGCTTCCCAGACCCTCATATTTGAAAAATGTTCCGGAACGGCCTGTAAATGAATGATGTTCAAATGCATCTTCAAAAAACCGTATCAGCGATTCTCTTTCAGCAGCAATAAGCTCATTGTCATAATCAGTTTTTAATTCTTCAAGCATATTATCCAGGTCTTCACTATTCCTGAACCTTCCGTTAAATTGAAAGCTTTCATCATCAACCGGTTGAATCAGCCTGTAATCTTTCCTGTCCAGACATTCTTTAATTACGTCAAATGAAGAAATATCCTTCAATGTAAGTTCGTTTTTTTCCAGGAATCCTGACAGATCCCGATCCGGGTAGAGCGTGTAGCTTTTCTGATCGGAGCGATACATAGCGCTGTTTTTCAGTGCATCAAGTACCTCCAGTGACTGCAGACCATCGAGAATGCCGCTATTCAGTATTGCTACCTGCCCCTCCAGCATTTCGTAAAGATGAACAACAGAAATGCTCCCGTCTTTATTCATTTTCATCAGATTGTAGGCATGAAAAAGTTTATCTTTCCTCTGATTTCGCTGTATGGTAACTTCAATGAATTGCATCAGAAGGGTCATCAACTGATCTAATTCGATCCATTTTACTTTATGTTTCAATCCGCTAAACCCTTTGTTATAGATTTTTTTATGGTATTTGTCTACTGCTTTTCCAAGGGAATCCAGAAGCTTCCTCCTGGATTCATCAGTAGAGTTCTGAAGAATGCTTTGATGATCTGAAAATGCATGGTGTATATCTTTCATCCACTTTATAACTTCAGCAGAAACAGGAAAAATTCCGGGATCTGCTTTACTGAACAAGTCTTGGAGAAAAGAAAGATGTCTTCGCAAATGATAAAGCGTCACCATTGACAGTCCGTTGCCAACAAGAGCATTATTGGCATCATTCCATTCCGGTCGCTGTGTGCAAAGCCAAATACCACCATCTGCAATAAAATTTGAGAATTTCGCAAGTACCGGGACAAGCAATTTTTCCACCATATTGACTTTGTATGGCTCGTTTTTCAACCATAAGAGCTTTCCGTCAGTTCCGTATTGCTGTATTTTCCGGTTTATTTTCGCCGCTTCTTCCGAATCATAAAAAATAGTTCTGCGTGCATCCAGCAGCCTCTGGTCATATCTTTTGATCCTGTAGGGAACATTTGTGTATACAAATCGTTCATCTGTTAACCACTTTGCAAGCTTTCCCGGATGAAATCGCGTTGAGAGTTCCAGCAGTTTCAATAAATAAATGATCTGATGATCACCCCAGTATCCAATGTTCGACCAGGGATCATCCGGATCAATTACTTCCCATTCAATTCCATCTTTTGTTATTCGGTATGGATTGTAGCCATCCGCAGTTGACGCATTCAGAAAACGATATATCATTCCCTCGGTATATTCAGGAAAACTGAATGCAAGAGCTTCCCAATTCTGAAATATATCACGCCAGTTTCCCTGATAGTTTAAAGGCATTCTGCCGGATGCATCCTGACCTTGTATATAAAACCGATTCCATGGACGACTCGGATCTCCATGTCTTCTCCCAAATGCGAGCGGTAAAAATTCGTAACATATCCTGATCAGATCTCTATTTCCTGTTTCCTCAGCAACAGAGATGAGCTCATTATGGTCAGGTTCCTCCGGAAACGTAAAAAGGATCTTGTTTTCATATTCCCTGGCAATTTTACTATTCCGTTGTCTGATACACTCAATTAACTCAGAACGTATGATTGTATATTGATTTCGAAAAAGGCCTCCGCGCATAATGTTAAAAAGCACATTAGAAAAATGACGGGCTGACACGAGATCATCTTCCACAAGTTGAATGCCATCAGCCGTTGATACAAGCTTCACCAGATTCCGGGTTTCCAGTTCTAAATCGTTTATTACACTTGAAGCAAGCTGCGCGGGTGATTTAAGAGCATGTATTGTTTTCAGAATCGCAGCACGATCCTGTTCCAGTTCAGCTGCAGTTATCCAATCCAATTCTTCATCACCTCTGATATTTACTCTTGCGGAAACAAAATACGCTCCCCGTCTGCCACGGATATCTTTTTCCTGCACAAGGTCAACACCGGAACGAAAGACTGATAATTGTTCGGAAGATAAGAGTTTGACAGGATTCTCCAAACCAACCGACCATACTGTTGTTGATTTTAATCCTTCACTTGGTTCTGTCCTGTCGGTAGGTATTGAACTCAAATAAAAGATTCCAAGTCCGGAAGAAGCATCCAGTTCGTTCTTCTTATATGCATCAACCAGTGTACTGTATTGCAGTTGCATCCCTTCATCAACACCATAGGGCATTATATTCTGTAATCCGTCCAATAAAACAATCTCCTTGCCTTTCTTTGTCAGATTCCTGAGAATTGATCTTTTCACAAATCCAAATGCCTCACTAAATTGCCAGGAATAAGAGAATGAAACACCCAATGAGTGATTGATTTCTTCAAAGATCAGAATATTACCATAAACACTTTTATATATATTGCGCTCCGTTTCATACAAGCCATAATAAAAGTATGAAAAGGGTTCCCATAGATACTCCATATCATTATTATGTATCCTGAAGATCGATTTGCTGCCTGAAATTTCCGCACTGTCGGTAATTTTATCATCCGTGGTGTATGGAAAAAGTGCATTCCCCGGTTCACGCCTTCCGGCAGTTAGTGCTCCGTTACTTGAAATAAACATCCAGTGATCCCCAATCCCGGTAAGAGTCATCAAGAAAGGAGGTAATTTATCGTAATTGCTTATCTTATAATATTTCAGTCCCTCAAGCTCAACCACTTCACCCGAAATCTTCTTTTGATCTGTATCCAGGGGAGTATTCCCGAAATATATTTTTTTTCTGCCTGACATAGTCGTAAGATCCCAACAAAATTAATTCACAGACAAATAAAACCTTGCTTTCTGATCTCCAATCTGCAAAGTAAAATATCCTTCTTCGGCGATCCATTTGTTCTCTGAATTTACAAATTGCAAATCATTACTATCTATCTTGAAAATGATCTTTTGTGTTTGCCCGGGATATAAATCGATTTTTTCAAACCGTTTCAGCTTTTTTACCGGGGGTGACACAGAAGCAACCTCATCAGAAACAAACAACATAACTACTTCCTTGCCGGCCCGGGTACCCGTATTTGATACTTTAACCTCAATTGTAAGTTCGTCATCTGTGCCAATACTATCCCTATGTAAAACCAGATCACTGTATTGAAAACTGGTATAGCTCAGGCCATAACCAAACTCATACTGTGGAGAAAATCCATCAGGATTGAAATCCATATTCCTTTCCTCCAGGAGAGTGTGATCGTAAGTCCATAGAGAACCACAATAACGCGGATAAGTATACGGCAGTTTACCACAGGGATTAAACTCTCCAAAAAGAATCTCTGCCAATGCTGTTCCTCCTTCATTACCGGGTAAATATGCCATTAAAACAGCATCAGCCCATGGCTCAATTTCTCGAATGATTCTTGGTCGCCCCTCGATAAGCAAAAGAATAACAGGCTTTCCGGTCTTTGACAATTTTTCTATTAGTTTTAACTGAATACCCGGTAATGCCGGGTCTTCAATATCGTTGAATTTCTCTGCAGCAGGTTTTTCTCCCAAACATGCGATGATTACATCTGCAAAAGCTGCTTTCCTGCAGGCATCATCGATATTTATTTCATGATCATAATCAACAGCCCGGGAAAAAAATACATTGGAATTCCCGGCTTGATTTTTAATAGCCTCAAGTATGGTGAATTTTTCAGTGTCATTATACAATGTGTCCTCGCCTGACCATGTCCTGGACCAGCCACCATTGAGGCAATTCAATGAGCTGGATGCCGGTCCGGTAACCAATACTTTCAAATCCTTTTTCAATGGCAATATATGATCTTTGTTTTTTAATAGTGTAATGCTTTCTCTGGCTATCTGCAAATTCATAGCATTTGATTCTTCTGATGCAAAATCAGGGTATAAATCCAAACCAGGCACAGGATCTTCAAATACCCCTGATTTGTATTTCAGGTATAAGATTCTTTTTACGGCATCATCTATCCTTGACACAGGTACTTCGCCATCATTCACCAGGTCAGTCAGATGAACAGCAAAACTTTCATCATAGGGTTCCATAACCATATCCACACCGCTGAGTATGCAGTCTTTTACAGCCTCACGCTCATCAGATACCACTTTGTGTATCCTGTAAAGAATATCAAGCTCACCCCAATCGGCAAGGACCACTCCTTTAAATCCCAATTCTTCTTTCAGAAGGTCTGTAACTAAAAAGTGATCAGCATGTGAAGGTATCCCGTTTATAGTCCCGCCAGACAACATAATCGATAATAATCCTTCCTCGATAGCTTCTTGAAAGGGTGGCAAATGGATTTGTCGAAGCATATACTCGGTAACAATCACGGGAAATCTGTCCTTTCCATTCAAGGGAGCTCCATATCCCAGGAAATGTTTGCCACATGCCAATACCTTGTTTTTTGCCGATGGATCTTCTCCCTGCAAACCTTTTAACTGAGCAACGCCCATTTGCCGGGTCAGATAGGTATCTTCTCCAAAGGTTTCATAGACCCTTCCCCAGAAAGAATGTCTTGCGATGTCGAGTACCGGGGAATAATTCCAGAATATACAACTCGCTTTTACTTCATAAGCAGTAATTTCAGCTGCGCGATAAGCCAGCTCAGGTTCAAAGGTCGCAGCCAGATTGATATTGTGTGGAAACATAACGGATCCTGCCGTATAATTCGCCCCGTGAACCGCATCAATTCCATAGATAACCGGTATTTTTAACCTTGTCTTTTCGAGCACTGTTTGTTGAATGTACCCGATATAATAACGCCATTGTTGGGGTGTTAATGGAAAGTTGCCTAAATTCTGAATACATCCTGCTCCGTATTTGATCAGCAGTTTATTTACTTTTGATGTATCAAAGATAAGGGTATCGCGTACACTGTAGAACTCGCCCTGAAGCAATGCCGGCAGTCCCAGATTAAGCATCTGGCCCACTTTTTCTTCCAGTGTCATAAGAGCAATAAGGCTATCCACTCTATCATTTATTATCTGTTCCCTGTCATTCGGTATATTTGACTCACATGATAAAAAAAAGAAGGAAATGAATAAGAATAGAATACTATAAAGCTGTCGGTTTCTCATTCGCGTTCAATTATTGAATCAATAGTTTAACATAACTGCAAATTATTATTCGTCCTGGGCAATACAAAAAGGAATATTGGCAGTTGCTGCATGTCCCTTTCCGTCAAGCACATATAGAAAAAGCCTGTATGCCCCTATTGTTGAAGGAGCTTCTATTTCAACAGGATTTTTACCGATCCGTTCCATCCAGGTTTCGGGTTTGCTCTCATGATCACCTCCCCAGCCAAGATCTTTGCTTTCGTGCATGATTTCCCATTTATAATTCAGTGTATCCCTCTCATGATCACGGGCACTTACTTCCGCATGAATTGTTGCACCCTTATTCAGAATGATATTATCGTAAGCTGTAAGTCCGTTGAGCAGAAAAGAATCGATTGTCGGACAACGATTTTCAGGCCACTTCCCCGTCCATATCTTGTGCATAGCATCAACAGTTTCCGTTATTTCACCTGATTCCAGGAACATACCATACCAGGTGGGAGTGCGTTCCTGTTTTTGTCCCCAAAGGAAAACAAAAGATCCCAGACAATGAGTTGAATCGGCTTCAATAGCTTTTGTATACCTGTCAAGAAAAGATGCTGCTTTCTCCGTACTTGTTGGTTCTATCGGAGCATCCCATTTTGTTCTGGCTACTTCCCAATGCCCCGTGGCTCCCCATTCCGCAACCATATACGGACCTTCCCATCCCGATTCTTCAATCCTTTTCTGAAGATTGATAATATCGGCATACATTTGAATGGATAAAAAATCAATATCTGTACAATTTTCCCTGATATAATCTGCTTCTCTCTTTCCAATACCTGCCAATGTAGTTGTTGTAACGTGACAGGTATCAATTTTGTGAATCATCTCGGATATCTCGTTCACAGCATCAAATACTTTCATATTAACGGCTCCAAGGTTTATTTCATTTCCAATTGCCCAACCCAACAATGCCGGATGATCTTTAATTTTTATTACTTCATCTTTTATATATTCATACTGCTTCCTCACCCATACGGTGTCATCATAATCAAATCCATGACGTTCACGTCCGACTTCCAGACCCATCAATACCATAAGCCCTGCGCTGTATGCTCTGTCTAAAATCTCTCCGGCACTACTCTCACCATTTTCGGTTCTCCATGTCCTGAAAGAATTGGCACCATGCTCAGCCAGTGCCTCAATATTTCCAAATTCGCATCCGGCACCTTTGACATAAAACTCCGCTCCATTAACAAACAAACGATATTTCCCGCCGGTTTGCTCAAGGGTTACTTTTGCAGGACCTGTTTTTTTATTTCCGGCATTGTCGGTACAATCAACCAGGAAAGCAATGATAATCAGGAAAAATACTATTCTGTTCATGACCCAATCCTCATTTTATTAAGATCTTCTCCAGTTCCTCCAGCGACTTCCCTTTTGTTTCGGGCAGGTAGAGAAGGATAAATATCAAACCTGCAAGACCAAATATCCCATAGATAAGAAATGTCCCTGCGTTGCCAATATTTGCCAATTCCCAGGGAAAAAGAAGCTGAACGGTAAAGCTTATTGCAGAATTAACAAATCCTGCCAACGAAATTGCCAGACCTCTTAAACGATTAGGAAACAATTCGGAAAATAATATCCACATTACCGGGCCCAGAGATATTGCGAAGGAAGCAACAAAGCCAATAATGCCGATGAGCACAAGCCAGGGATTAATGCTTATAGCCCGGGCAATGATCTCCCCCTGATATTCGCCGGCAACGCGTTCACCCAGAACCTGAACAAGTGCATCTTTAAAATCAATATCATTGGCAAAAGTCTGTCCCTGAAGTTGCATGATGCCTGCCAAATCTGAATTTTCAGAAAGCTTTAACAGAGATTGGGAAGACAATTCATACGTAGCTGTATTAAAACTATAAGCCAAAAGGAACATACAAATCACAATACCCGACACACCAATAGCAAGCAATGGCTTCCGTCCAAACCTGTCAACAAACAAAATAGCCAAAACAGTAAACAAAAGATTTGTTAATCCAACAATTATGGCCTGAACAAAAGAAGCATCGGTTCCAATTCCAGTCTGTTTAAAAATCATCGGAGCATAAAAGAATACAGCATTTATACCTGTAATTTGCTGCAATATGGCTATCACAATCCCAATAGTAAGAACGAGTTTCATCGCCGGTTTAAACAATTCAGTGAAACGAATTTTTTCCTTTTTGTCCTTAACAGTAATGCTTGCTTTTATTTCCTTGCACTCCTTCAAAGCCTGGTCTTTATTGCTCATCCCGGAGAGTATTCCAACGGCCTTTTTTTCGAAACCTTTCATAACAAGCCATCTCGGACTTTCAGGAACAACAAACAGAAACACATAATACAAAATGGCAGGAAGAGCTTCCAGACCGAGCATCCATCTCCAGTTGTATTCCCTGATCATCAGCGATTTTGTCCACAAAGCATCCGATTTTCCAAGCCTGAGAATTAGATAATTCGTAAAGAATGCGACTGAAATACCAATAACAATATTCAACTGGTTAAAGGAGACCATTCTGCCTCTTAGCGCCGGAGGAGCTATCTCTGCAATGTACATGGGAGCAATAATCAGGGAAGCTCCAACACCCAGTCCGCCAATCATACGGGCTATTACAAGGCTAATAAAATTGGGCGCAAAAGCAGAGAATACAGCCGAAACAAAATATAAGAGCGCGGCATATTTCAACACTTTCTTTCGTCCTGTTTTATCCGATACCGGACCGGAAATAATCATTGCCAGTGTTGCTGTAAGAGTCAGACAGCTTACAGCCCAACCCAACTGAATTTTTGTCAGCTCGAATTGCGGCCCTATAAATTCAACAACACCTGATATTACAGATGCATCAAATCCCATTAAAAATCCCCCAAGAGCAACAATAAAGACAATCAGGAAGGAATGAAATACAGAGTTCTTATTTTTCATGAAATTGCTATTTTATGGTAAAACTGACTTCAAGATCTGCATTTGAGTTACCCCCGATCCAGGCTTTAAAGTCGCCCGGTTCAGTGACATATTCCATATCCTGATTGTAAAATCCAAGCTGGTTTGTGTGAATTGCAAATCTCACTTTCCTGGTTTCACCCGGCATAAGATGAATGCGTTCAAATGCTTGCAATTCTTTCACGGGGCGTGTTCTGCTTCCTGCAATATCCCTGATGTAAAGCTGTACAACTTCAGTACCCGGATATTTTCCTGAATTCTCAAGGTTCGCAGAAATTATCACGGAATCCCCCAATACAATCTCCTTAGATCCCATTCCAATTTCAAAATATCTGAAAGAGGTATAGGACAATCCGAATCCAAACGGGAACCATGGCTCGAAACCATAATCAAGATAGTGAGAAGTATTCCCTATGGACAATTGCGAAGCTTCTGCCGGAATGTCGTCCAATCGTTCCCAGGTTTCATCTGAAGCAGGTTTGCCGGTATTTTTATGATTGTAATATATTGGTATCTGTCCGACATGGCGCGGAAAAGTAACAGGAAGTTTTCCTGAAGGATTCTCCCTGCCCGTAATGATATCAGCAATTGCCGGTCCTCCCATTGTTCCCGGATGCCATGCATACAATACTGCATCCAGTTTATCCATGATATTCTCAAACGTCAGTGGGCGGCCTGCCATGATCACTGCCACAACCGGCTTATTTACTTTTGCGATTTCATTGATGAGTTCCTCCTGAACACCTGGCAAACTGATATCCGCTCTGCAATGCGATTCTCCTGATAAAATCGATTCTTCACCCAGAAAAAGGAGTATACAATCTGCCATCTTCGCCGCTTTAATGGCATCAGGAAATCCTACTGTCGTTTTTGTCCGGCTGATCTCCATACCTGGTGCATAAAAAACATTTTTTTCACCAAAGCATTCTCTTAAACTCATAAGAGGTGTAATGACATCATATTTATTCCCGTCAAATACCCATGTCCCCATCTGATCATGAGGTGAATCTGCCAGGGGACCAACAACCGCAATTTTTGTTGTTTTATTATCCAAAGGCAATATTGAATTGCTGTTTTTTAACAGTACAATGCTTTGAACAGCAAGCTGCCCTGCAATTTTTTTATGCTCATCACTCAGAAGGGCAGGATAATTTTCAGGATTTGTATACGGATCATCAAATAATCCCAGAAGATACTTCAGTTTTACAATGCGTCTTACAGCTTCGTCCAGTTGCTTCAATTCAATTTTTCCTTCCTCTATCAGTTGAGGCAGGTGTTCTGCATAGGCTTTGCTGTTCATCTCCATGTTAAGTCCTGCATCAAATGCTTCAAATGCCGATTCCTTTAAATTTGATGTATATCCGTGCGTTTGCATTTGAGGGATGGATTCCCAGTCACTGACAACCACACCATCATAATTCCATTCTTTTTGCAATATCTGCTTAAGCAAAAAACGATTGCCGGAAGCAGGAATACCATTTATTTCATTGAAAGCAGTCATAAATGAAGCAACACCCTCTTCTGCACAAGCCTTAAATGGAGGCAGGTATATATCGCGCAGAACATTTTCAGGTACAGATGCCGTATTGTAATCACGACCGCCTTCTGCAGCACCGTATGCAGCAAAGTGCTTTGCACAGGCAGCAATGGATCCCTTTTTTGCAAGATCAGATCCCTGATATCCTTTTACCATAGCCACACCCATGCAGGCATGTACCAAAGGATCTTCTCCGAAGCCTTCTGCAATCCTTCCCCATCTGGGATCTCTGCAAACATCTGTCATCGGACTAAAGGTCCAGCGTATGCCTGCAGATGCCGCTTCCACAGAGGCAATCTCAGCTGATCTTTTAACAAGTTCAGGGTTAAACGTTGCGGCCATTCCCAATGGGATCGGGAATATCGTTTTAAATCCGTGAATTACATCCCTTGCAAACAGGATCGGGATCCCCAAACGCGAAGAATCAACCGCAAGATGCTGAAGCCGGTTTACTGTTTTTGTATCCGGTACGTTCAGGATGGAACCAACAAGGCCATTCTTTATTTTATCATCGTGCCCGGTTCCGCCGTTCTCCTGTATCAATTGCCCGATTTTCTCATCGAGAGTCATCAATTCGATCAACGAATCAATTTTTTGATCTGCATTCGTTTTTTGATGATTCTTTTGTGAGCAGGACAAAATAATACCTGCCAAAAATAATAGAAAGTAAGCTGTTCTCATCCCAGTTCAAGTTAAATAACCGAGTCAATAGTATATATGTTTCCTAATGAAGAAAATTCTCCCTGAAAATCAGAGGATTAAAATCTGAAGTGCCCTAAGGCACTCCAGATCAATTGTATCCGTCGTTCTGATCGAGAGATCCTCCCGTGCGTTCAATTTCAGTTTGTGGGATCGGCCACAGGCCTCTCTTAGCGGGATTCCATTCTCTGTCCAGATCAGCTTTATGATTTCCGAATATTTCGTCTCCCAGGTTCCAGCGCAAAACATCCCAGTACCTGACTGCTTCGAATGATAATTCCAGTTGTCGTTCGAGCCTGATATCATTCATTGTAACTCCTGATTTCAACGGTACCCCGGCGCGTTCACGCACTTCATTCACATAGTGATCCGCATCCTGTCCGCCGGGATCCGATGCCCCATTTACGATACATTCAGCCAGCATCAGGTATACATCCGCCAGGCGAATTACCCGGAAGTTGTTTGCCCAGGCCTGGGTATTCGCCGGTTCATCTTTTGCCATCGGAGCATATTTCATTCTGAAATATCCCTCGTAATCGAAATTATCGGTCCACGACATTCCCAATGCTTCAAGCGAATCGCCTGATATAATGGATGCATTGTAACGTATCACCTCATTATTATCCAGATACACTTGCGCAATTTCCTGTGTTGGTTTGATAAAACCCCATCCCGGTGAAAAAATAACCGTATCGGTTTGCACCAGGCTGCGTATCCCGCACAACTGGATATCAATATTACCCTCCATTCTCGGGTAGGGATTGGATGCATCCCAGTCAAGGCCGATCAGATCATTGTAATTCAATTCAAAAATCGATTCCGAACCGAATTCATAATCCAAATCAAAATTGTCGGCGTAATTCTCCATCAATTCATATTTGTTCAATGCTATCAGTTGACCGAATGCATTGGCAGCATCCTGATAATGATCACCGAGATTGAAATACGGGGACGACATAAACAAATAAGCCTTGCCCAGCAATGCCAGTGCAGCTCCTTTATCGACCCTTCCTTTTTCCGGAGCATTTACCGGAAGGGCAGGTGCCGCCAGTTCAAGATCAGACACGATCAGGCTGAAAATATCGGAGATCTCCGCCCTGGTCATGGCATAGTCTTCTGATCCAATAGGCCGGTCGATCAGCGGAACTTTGCCAAAGAACCTTACCAGGTCAAAATAATAATAGGCACGCAGGAACCTTGCTTCACCAAGGAACATGTTCACTGCAGGTGTTTGCAATTCAGGTTTGGCTTCCACATTATAAAAGATGATGTTGCACCTGTATACTCCTGCATAGTATTTTCTCCATAACTCTTCTGCGCCATAGTCAGTCACATCAATATTGAACCGGTCAGCCTGAACAAAGCAGGGCTGATCGCTTGCATTGTTGCCTCCTGCATTAGCATCGTCAGAGGCCGCATTCAATTGCACCCAATAGGACATTCCCCAGGAATACAGCCAGGAGATCGGATCGTATGCGCTTACCAGGGCACGATACACATCTTCTTCATTATTAAAAAAGCTCGGTTCCAATAGTACTCCCTTGGGTTTGATATCCAGTCTGTCCTCGGAACAACCCGGAATAATGATACCGATTGCTGTTATAATACCCAGGACCAATAGTATATAGATTACTTTTGTATTTCGCATTTTTATAAATTTAGAAGTTAACATTTACACCAAATTTAACAGATATTGCCGAGGGATAGAATCCCCTGTCGATGCCTACATCAGCAGCCCAGTCATCATTTGTCTGACCGATTTCAGGATCACCGCCGGTATATTTTGTAATGGTAAGAACATTTTCAGCCGAAACATAAAATCTCAGTTTTGAAATTTTAATTTTTTCAGTAAGTGAAACCGGCAAGGTATAACCCAGCATAATTTGTCTCAGTTTCAGATACGCTCCGTTCTCAACAAAATAATCTGAAGGCCTGAAGTTCCTGTTCCTGTCATTGACTGTAGGCCTGAACCAGCCGTTATCCGCTGTCGGATTGGTATAATCCCATCGTTCATCCCAATATTTTAGAGGTTTGTTATTGGTAGGCGATAAGTCGGCACGATAAGTTCCATTGTAAATTGAATTGCCGGTCACTCCCTGCCAGAGCATGGCAAAATCAATGCCCTTGTATTCGAGGTTTATATTCATCCCGAATGTCCATTTTGGATAAGGCTGGCCAAGATATACCTTATCATTTTCATTGATCGTGCCGTCCGGCAGACCGGTAAGATCTCCCAAAGAATCCACACCGCTTACATCAAGAAATCGTATATCACCGGGGATGGCAGCAAGCTGCAATTCATTTCCCTCTTCATCGACATGATTCGCTATATCGCCGGTAGTATAAAATATTCCGTCGGTCTGGTAACCCCAGAAGTACCATGCAGGATACCCCACTTCGAATTTGTTTACATTGCCTTCACCAACACCGACCGATGCCCCGATCAATTCCTGGATATCTTCTGTCAGGCTAATGACTTTATTTTTCGTATAGCTTGCATTGAAGGTAACCGAAAAATTGAAGTCGCCAAAGGCTTCATTAGCCGTAAGATCAAACTCCCATCCTTTGTTCACAATATTCCCTGCATTGATCTTGGGAGGAGGATTCCCCGTATACAAAGGAGGAGTGGCATCAACGATCAGGTCAATGGTTTTTTTCGAAAAATAATCCGCTGTGAAAAAGATCCTGTTCTGCAGAAATCCGGCGTCAATACCCACATCCAGCTGTTCACTCTGCTCCCATCGAAGATCAGGATTTGCAGCACGCTCAGGACGCGCTCCGGTTACATTCGTATTTCCAAAGGGATAAATATTCCTATCGAATGAAATCGTCGAAGTCCAGTCAAACCCTGTAAGATTGGAAGTACTCCCGTTCCTACCCCAGCTTCCCCTGATTTTAAAGAAACTGACAGCCTGTACAGGCCAGAAATCTTCGCGGGATACAATGTATCCCAAAGAAGCGGATGGGAAATACCCCCACCGGTTGTTCGGCCCGAACTTATTGGATCCGTCCGCTCTCAGGTTAAATGTGGCAAGGTATTTCTCTTTGTAATTATAATTGATCCTTCCAAAGTATGAGATCAGCACAAACTCATCTTCAACACCATCCCACGGCTTGGGAATGATAGAATCGGGTTGCTGAGCCATACTCAAATAAGCAAATTCGGGTGTTTCATACAACAACATTTTGTTTTCGGCACCCATATAGACTTCTTTGTATTGTTCGTACGACATCCCTGCCATTGCCCCCACGTAATGGGATCCAAAGGTTTTGGAATAATCCAGGTACTGATCGAAAAAGAACTTCAACCCGTTTTTAGCTTCTTTCCTGATGTAGCTTTTCGGATCCTGTCTTAATCCATGAAAGTAATATGCAGGTTTCCAGTCCTCCCAGGTCCCGTTCCAGTTTTCAAAGCTGATCGCGGGATTGTATGTGAAGTCAAGAAATTTAACCTTCAATCCTGCTTTCCCCAGTGTTTTATTCTGCTTCCAGGTCATGTGGGTAATGTCCATCCATGCCACGGGATTCGCAATTTCATTAAACACCTCATTTGATAATCCATAATACTGTCCATCCCTTTGCGGAACAAGAGCAACGATTGAATCCGGAATATTTTGCGGGAGTTGAGAAGGATCATCAAACACCACCGGAGTTAAAGGATCAATGTTTGCTGCCATGGCAACAATCCCTGCAAATTCATTGTTTTCATCAATGTTCGTCCTGGTTCTGTTGATGTAATTCAGCTTCGCATAGACTTCCAGCCAGTCATTCACTTCATGGGTACCGTTCACATTCACTGTATATCGTTTAAAATTGGCTTTACCCGCTCCGATTATACCATCTTCATCGTAGTAACCGGCAGAAATATAATAGGAAGTGTTTTCATTCCCCCCGCTGAAAGACAAATTATGACTCTGCACGGATGCAGGGGAAAGGATCTCTCCCATCCAGTCGGTCCCGGCTCCTACCGTATCTTCATTGTATGGCACTTCTTCGTTCACCTCAGCGATCAGATCGGGATCGTTGTATGGTATACTGTCTCCTCTTCTCCAGGAACGATAGGCTTTTTCATGGAGATGTGCTTCTTTCAAATACTTGACGTATTGTTCAGAAGTAAGTAACTTGGGCATCTTGGTTGGGTAATTGATCCCGTAATAGCCGTTGTAAGAAGCCGTGCTCATTCCTTTTTTTCCTTTTTTACTAGTAATAAGTACAACTCCGTTTGCCGCTTCAGAACCATAAATAGCGGAAGAAGCAGCATCTTTCAGTATCTCGATGGATTCAATGTCGTTGGGATTGATGTCTTCAATACCGCCAACCTTCATCCCGTCAAGAACATACAAAGGATCACTTTTTGAGTTTGAACCAATCCCTCTGATCCTTACCGTCATACCCCCTCCCGGGGAGCCTGAGTTTTGAGCTATAGCCACTCCGGAGACTTTCCCCTGAAGAGACTGTTCAACACGTAAACTCTGGTTCTGATTCAATGTTTCTCCATCGACTTTTGCAATAGACCCAGTTACAAGACTCTTTTTAATAACACCATACCCGACAACAACAACTTCATCAAGAGATTGCATATCAAGGGACAAAGTAACATTGATCTCTGCACGGTTGTCTACCGGAATTTCTTCTGACAGATAACCGACATAAGAAAACAGCAGTACAGGATTTTTAACATCTATCACTGTAATAGAGTATGCACCATTAATGTCGGTAATTACTCCTATAGATGTTCCCTTTACCTGTACAGTAGCTCCGGGCAGACCTTCATGATCTTCACCGGTAACCACTCCTTTGATTTCAACCTGCTGTCCGCTGGCAAAAGCAACGACAAGCAAGAAGAACAAAATGGATAAAAGAACTCGATTCGTCATAGGTAATAAATAGTTAAGGTTAGTTTATTAATACAAATCTGGTTTCTGATTTCAATTCACAACTAAACTATGAACTGTTCGCTGAGTTTCATAATAAAGAAACACATCAAAAACTCAACAATACCTCAACAAAAACTCAACAAAAAAATATTAATGTATTGATATGATGCCTTTTAACTAAAATGAGTTTCAATCAAATTATATAGCCGTAACTCAAATTTGTGTACCGGGCCGAAGTGAATACCGAAGTATTTCAAATTCTCTGAGGTCAAACGAAAAGTATCTGATAACTCCTTACTGATACAATTTCCATATTAAAATTTCAAGGCAAGTCCAACTCCAAAAACCTCTTTGAACTGGATCTTCGGATCTTTCGCAGTTCCTGATTCATCAAGTTCACGGAAGTTTTCATCATAAATCAGGTGGGTATTCAAATTTACAGAGAGAGCCTTCCATACTTTGAGATTTATGAGTACCTCCCAGCTGATATATGGAGCCTTGAACCTTTCATTTCCATCGTAAAGAATAACTTTAGTATCAAGGTAATCATAGAATATATCAAGCTTTGTAAGAAAATCAATGTTTTCAACAATTTCTTTCTGGTATTTTATTTTGGCAATAAACCCAAATTCAGTTTTCAGATCTTTGCCGGACTCAATTGAATTCCTTTTGCTGTATATTGTATCATTTACATAGATAAGCTTCAGGTTTGCCGGTGAAAGAAAAGCTGAAAATGCATCATTGGGTTTATAATCCATACCTATGGCAAAATTAACAGTCAGGGGAGACAGAAAGTCGGATATTGTATCTTCCGGTTCTTTGGTATAGTCATATCCCTTTGAAAACTGGGTTTTCATGTTAAGAATTGCGGTATAATACCATTTTTTGGATGCTTTGTAGCCAAACTTGGATGTATACTCGATCAGATCATCATTCTTTCTGTATCCTGTACTTTCCTGATTGGTTAAGCCATATGCCAGGTCCAATAGATTCTCCCATACCACCTTATCCAGTTCGTATTTGGCAAATACACTTCCCCGGCTATTGAGAGCTAATGATCTTTCACCTCCTGCAGCCCAGTTTTCAAAGTATGCCTGAGAAAATGTTAATGACAAAGACGCTCCGGCTTTCCATGCTGTGTCCTTTGCAGAAACAACAGTTGATAAAGAATCCGTAGTTTGAGATCTAACAGATACCCCTGATAGGATGAGCGATAACAAAACGAATAGGAATATTCTTTTCATAATCAAAGAATTAAATTGATTGGTAAATATATACATCTCTCTGTTGAAATGTTATGGAAACACCTTCCGTATCAGAAGTTTTTATGATTGTCTCCGGCAAGTAAAAATACAACTTTCAGAAAAAGACAAATTACACTTCCGGCTCTTTTAACAACTTTTCCAGAATCGATGCTGCCGTTCTTACCACTTGCGGATATAATTCTCTGAAAACATTCTTTCTGCGCAATTCTTCAAGCTCATCCTCCCTGCTTACATCCATGCCAAGAATATCCTTGCAGTTAAGAGATTTGTATTCCTTAATGAATTTCTCTGAAAATGCATCCAGTATCATCCTTAGCCGGGCTTTTCCTTCCTGGTCCCGGGCTTGATCAATTCCATAATGCAAGCCCAGAACAATATATGAACCAAGAACAGCACCACATGTCTGACCGTGATAATTAATGCCGGCTCCAAGACCTGTTGCCAGTTTCAGGGCATCCTTTTCTTTTAATCCCAACTCAAAGCCATAATTGGCAACGATGGATTGTGCACAATTGTAACCCTCTAAAAACAATTCAACCGCTTTATCTTCCTTCATTTGTTATGAATAATTGGGTTCTGTAAATGTAGTTATTCTGATTGATTTATCAGAGAAATACTATGACAAGCAACAATACCGGCAGTTTCCGTTCGCAAACGGCTATTGCCCAAAGAAATGGATCTATAACACCTGCTCATGGCATGTTCAATTTCTTTTTCTGAAAAATCTCCTTCAGGGCCTATTAATATCAGTACATCACTGTTTGCCGGGTATATGCTATACAAATTCGATTTTTCCATTTCATGACAATGTGCAATATACAATTTACATTCGTTGTATTGTTTTTCAACAAATTCACCAAATCCTGTCAAAGAATTCAGTTTGGGTTTATAGGCTTTTATTGATTGTTTCATTGCAGCTATCATGATCTTTTCTGTTCGGTCCAGTCGTATTTTTTTTCGTTCGGAATGATCTGTTATGATCGGAGTAATTTCATCAATACCTATTTCAGTTGCCTTTTCAATAAACCATTCAAAACGGTCGATGCTTTTTGTAGGAGCAATGGCTATATGCAAATAATATTTCCTTTTATTATATGCAGTTATAGTATTTTCAACATGTACCAATACTTTTTTCCTGTCAATCGCTTCGATAACAGCTTCAGACAAATTTCCTCTTCCATCAGTAAGATAAACATGATCTCCTGATTTAAGCCGGAGAGCACTGATGCAATGGAGTGCTTCATCGTCATTCAAAAAATGATTGTCACCATGTAAGTCGGGAGTATAGAATAGTTGCATAAAATGTTGATCTTTGCTTCAAATATAAAGAATTCATCGAATTGATAAGAATTGGTTTGCTTTCTGATACACATGGATCTCTGGATAAAAGAATCTACAGTTATTTTGATGATTGCGATGAAATATGGCATGCAGGAGACATTGGTTCCATGGAGCTTTATGAGAATCTTGAAAGCTGGAAACCTGTAAGGGCAGTATTTGGAAATATTGACGACCATAAATTCAGAGCGTTTCTTCCGGAGATATTGCGTTTTCAATGTGAGGAAGTTAAAGTACTCATGAAACATATCGGAGGCTATCCGGGAAGGTATGATCGATCGGTCTGTCACTCAATAGCTGTAGATCCGCCGGATCTTTTTATATCCGGTCATTCTCATATATTAAAAGTTCAGAATGACAAGAAAAACCACCTGCTGTATATAAATCCCGGAGCTGCAGGAAATATTGGACTCCATAAAGTAAAGACTGTTGTAAAATTTGATATTGAAGCCCATAATATCAAAGATCTTGAAGTTTTTGAAATGACAAAGAAACAGTAAATTATTCATCATCTCTGAATTCCGAATTTCCTTCCATGGCTTCGCGATACCTCCTGTAAAAACCGGTTTTTTTCCTATCCGTAGCAATCATATATATATAAGATGTTTCTCCCCTGGGAACCTTCATTTTCCTGTCGCGGGTTTTCATGTTCATTATGGTTTCAACAAATTCCCTGTTGCTTGAAAGAGTCTGCATAACACCACGTGTATATCCGAAATAATAGTATGTTCTCCGGTCGATTTCAAAAAATATATCCATAATATCGCCGCTGCGTTTTATCTGCAATTCAATAAATCCATTTACTTTTTTATTGATTTGTGTATTGTTAATACTACCAATGCCAATTTTACCTTCCGAACAATAAGAATTTGTTTCATCATTCCAAACCAATGTCAGATCTGTTAATATCATGGTATGCTTTAACTCATCCGGCGGATTCCTGACTGTACCAAACAACGATAATTCATCCCTGAATTTTTGAGTTCGTTCCTTTCCCAAAAGATATTCAAAGGTTTTCTGAAGCACCGGCCTGTTCATATCAACGGGATCAAGGTCCGGTGCACTGTCAATTTCCTGGGCCATTACCTGAATCATTGGTTCTGAAAGAAAAAAATCAATCATCAATACAATATCAAGGGTTGTTTTGTTTTCGGTTTCCAGGTGGGTTACATTGCCAAACGCATCAAGTTTAAGCTGTCCGAGATCTTCTCCGAGATCCAGTTTCCCTTCACCATAAAGTCGACAATCTTCGCGATGAAGACTGAGATAATCTTCAGGCAGAGTAAAGTCATTGATTTTTTCTTTTGAACCGATCTTATAAAGTTGTTGTGCTTTGTCATAATACAAAAATCCATCGGATGCAACCACCGGTTTGTCACTATAACTTTTATGAGAACTAAAGAATGCAGGATAAATATGTACCGAATCATAATGCATGAACATACCTGCATATATTTTATTTCTTTCAATGTTAACCGGTTGTTCATCCAAAGGAATATAAATATCGTACGGATCAATCCTGGAATTAAAATACAACCACTGTGGGTTAATGTTTTCGCAGTTATGTTCAATCAATGCCCCTCCTTTAAATGTCAGTAGAGAGTCAATTGATTTTAAAAATGCCCTGCCCTGAAACTGATAAACAGGGCTTAAATGAAAATCAGCTGTTTCATAAATATCTCCACTGGCAACAGAAATAAGCCCACTGTCCACTTTTATATCATTAAAATGTATTAGTTGTACTTCTCCTGTCTCATCAACATAATCATAATTCCCAAATCCTGAATAGTAGTTTCTGCTGACAATATTAAGTGTCGCAGAATGAATAGTGTGGTATTTCGTTGTCTTGTTTGTTCTTATTGTTGCATCTTCGAGGGTACGCATCTTAGCATCTCTTTCAACAGTTACTAATCCTTCGGAAGGATAAATTCTGGAGTCCGCAACTTCTATGAATTTTACTCCTTTGGCATTGATATGATTATTTTCATAATCGTAATAGGCCAGAGGAGATACAAAATTCAACGAATCCTGATCAGGATGCAAAGAAATGTATCTTGGTCCGTAGGGTTCAATGTCTTCATCTGTATAATCTACTGAAACCGTATCTGTCCATGACCCCATCGCCAATTCTTTCTGGGTCATATCCCAAATGAAATAATCGATGTAACTCACATATCTGTTGTCGGGAAAATTGACCAGTGTAAATTCCTCATTTGATTTAAACCACCCTTTTTTCTTCCTGTAATCAATATGGGCATTTACATTGTCTGTCAGTACTGTAAATCCCTCGGTATGCAATGATTTCAGATAAAAATCAGCAGTATCTGAAAAGATATCAAAGGATTTATAGGTGAATAAGTCAGAATGAAGATCCGAGTTCTTAAGATCCATTTTCCCATTCCCTGATAATCCTGTCGGTTCAAGAAGCAGGCTGCCGTTCAGTTTTGTCGAATCATTAAAAATAGTAAAATCCGTATCTGTTTTGTCAGCATACATTTTATCGTCATATGGCACCCAATGGATGTAGTTGTTCACTGATTTTACTTTCGGGTATTCCACCTCAGTGGTTTTCTGAGCGATGGTATAATCTGTTGCCATGGTATTCATCGAATCAGGATAAAAAATAAAATCACCTGAACGTGTTGTTGAGGTAATGTACTTTAGTGTACCATCGCCTCTCAACCCTTTGTTTGATAACCAGATCTCGTTGTTGAATGTTCCTTTCCCTTCGTATACAGGATATCCGTTTTCAGGCGTCATATGCCTGAATCCCAAGGAATTATCAGGTTGCAACGACAATTCTTTTTCAAAGACAGGAAAGATACCTGCAGATACGAACTCACCCTTGAAAAACAAATCCTTATAGTTAAAATTATCCAGACTGTCCATGACAAATGGATAAACTTCGAAATAAAAATCATTTGATTCATACACTCCCTTCTGAATATCGCTTCTCTCATAATATACATAAGAATTTTCCCTGCTGGTAAAAACAGGATATTCAGGATAGCTTTCTCTTCCTGATTTATTGTCAGGTTTATCAATTAGAACTTCTCCTGTTATATGATGTAATCTGTTTCTTACATGATCGGCAACAGGAAGTCCGTAGTTGTCCCGTTGTCCTGTCAGAAACTGTATGTGTAATGAATCGACATTTTGCATATTCACCTTGAACGAATCGTAATGAAAGAAAAAATTGCTCCCGAAGAATGTCAGCAATCCGGCTGTAACTACTCCATCAAACTGAAAATTTCTATTGCTTTTCAAAATTATCCGATTGTACTTCGGATAGATAGTAACATTCTGAGAATCACTAACATGAATTTCAGGTATGCCATTTATTATCAGGTCATTCGTTTTAATATTATAAATCGCATTCTCTAAAGGAGCTTCAACCACAGATTCAAATCCTATTACATCATAATCTATTTTATTGATGCTTGCTGCCAGATAATCGTAAAGACGCGGTTTCAGTGTGATTGTTTCCGTATTCTTATCATAAAAAATAAAGCCTCCGTATGCCATCTTCATCGCTTGCTGCTGTACCTGGTGTAAAGGCATTTTCAGATAATCAGCATAAACGGTTACCGGAAATTCATCACTCCTGTATTTCCTGGCAAAACTCTTCATTGACACCAGGGGATGGGCCTTGTCCATCATCATCATACTCATAAACTTGTTATAGTTGAAATAATTTACAGACTCAAAATATGCATTCCCGATAGCGGCTCCTCTTGGTGCTGTGAATTTCATTATGTCTTCATCCATTTGCCATGTCAGCTGATCAAAATTCATATCCACTTTATGATATGAATTTGAATACGGACCCTGTGATGAAAAATTATCCGACTTTAAAAGTGTAAGTTCTTTTATGTTAACCCTGTATGTAAAAAACAGATCGGGATGAAAAATTGAATCATTTCTGAGTTTTATTGTAACAGATGTACTTAAACTGGAAATCCTGTCGCTCCGAAAACCAAAATAAACAGACGATGCAGATAGCACCAGTGTATCATTCCGATAAATTTTTAGTTTGGCAGTTTTCTCAATGGTACCCGTTCCCACCAGCTTAGCTCCCTGCATAGATAATCCTCCTTCATAATCAATATTTTCATATAGATCTTCGATGAGAAATTCTTTCGTGTAAGAATCAAATTTTGGATAAGTTGCCTGCTCAGGCTCCTTATTGTATTTCACTTTATCATGCAAAATACCCTTCAGAGGCTCATCGAAATATATTTTATTCGTGAAAGTAACATCTTCAGCTGTATACTCAGATCTCTTAAGTTCAATTTCATAATCCTGAAGCAGAGCAAAAACATCGTCACGGTTATAACCTCCTCTTTCCCATGTAACAAGCCCTCCTTCTCCTTTCCAGATATAATCAATCGGATGAACAATTCCCCTGGTTTGAAAAAGATGCATGCTGTCCCGCACCGAATAACAAATCAAATCAACATCAACAAACTCCACCCTGAGATCCTTATGATTTAAAATTTTATAACTTCCATTTCTAACACGCCAGGTTGTTGAACTTGATTTATAAATAAGATGTTCTCTTAACAGGATATCTGTAAACTCAAGAATATTTTTAATTTCAGATGTTTTGGTCTTTTTTTTCTCGAGTATCTTTCCGAAACCTTCAACCCAATTGGAATAATTTTTATCACTGGAATTGTATTTTTTAAATGCGATCATGCAAGAAAGAAAACTATAAAAATGAGGGTAAGGTCTGGCGTTTCTTTTTATCATCAATTGACTCAATGTTATGATGTTGTATTGTTCTTCCGGGTTAAACAGACTGTCCTCCTGCCAGGCTCCAACAAATTCTTCCCATACATCTTTATACTGTTCAGGCAAATTGCTCATGTATTTAGTCAGCTCTTCAATATAAGTAAGAGTATCACCACTGAAAACTTCATTTTTTTGAGTAAAGGCTGATTTGACAGATAAGGTCAACAGAACAAGTACTGAAAGCAACAGTGACCGGTATAGAGCTTTTGCTGAATGCATAATCTGTTTGATTTTCTCAATCAGGTGAAAAGATAAAACTATTTTTAGTTAGAAATTGCATTTGATCAATTCATCATAATAAAATTAGTCAATTCCGATTAAACGACATCATAAGCCATCCATCCAGCAAATGATCCTCAATGAGTTCAAAGCAATATTGCTGCGCCAGAGATTGAATGATCTGCCGATCTTCATTTAATATGCCGCTAAGGAACAATACACCTCCTTTTTTTGTGATGCATGAATAGTCTTTCATATGTTCAAGCAAAACATTCAGGTTGATATTCGCCAATACAATATCGAATTTTTTCTCCGGCAAGCTCTCATTACCTCCGTGCAAAACCTGAATATTTTGTATGGAATTCCTTTGTATGTTCTCGAGTGTATTTGCATAAGACCACTTATCGATATCCAGGGCAATCACTTCTTCAGCTCCCAATTTTGAAGCGAGAATGCTTAAAATGCCTGTTCCACACCCCATATCCAGCACAACTTTATCCTGAAAATCAAAATCCAGCATCTTCTCAATCATAAGCCGGGTTGTTTGATGATGACCTGTTCCAAAGGACATCTTTGGTTCAATAATTAACTCAATGGGAATTTTGGGGAAACCTCCATGAAAAGGCGCTCTTACAATACATTTGTTCTTTATAAGAACAGGCTTGAAATTTCTTTCCCATATAAGATTCCAGTTTTTTTCAGAAACATTCTTGAGTTCCCAGTTCACATGACAGCCGACCTTTTCCATAGAAGTTCTTATATCATCCAGATCATCTCTTGAAAATTTTTCTACGGGAATATATGCCATAATGGTATCCTTTTCTTCGTTTACCCCATTGTAATTGTATTGATCAAGCAAAGCAAACAAAATCTCTGCATTGTCTGAAGAAAAAGAATCCAGCTTAAATTGAACTGATTTGTATACCATAAAAAGTCCGATACTTATTAAAAAGCTGCCAGCATATTACTCATGGCAAATCAATATGCAATTTTAAAATTCGGTAAAAAAAAACGACAACCTCTAAAATCGATTGTCGTTTTTTTACACAATATTTTCTGATTAAAATGCATTTACAATACCCATGAAGTCTTCGGCCTGTAATGAAGCTCCTCCGATTAATCCTCCGTCAACATCCGGATTCGCAAAAAGTTCTGCTGCATTTGATGGTTTGCAACTGCCGCCATATAAAATTGAAAGATCCTCAGCGATCTGCTTCCCGTATTTGCCATGAACATGATCCCGGATGACCTTATGCATTTCCTGTGCCTGTTCAGGTGAAGCAGTTTTCCCTGTGCCAATAGCCCAAACCGGTTCATACGCAATAATAAGTTTGCCGAATTCTTCAGAAGACAAGTCAAACAAACCTTTGTCAAGCTGTGTCTTAATAACATCAAAATGTTTACCCACTTCTCTTTCTTCAAGCACTTCCCCAATGCAAAATATTGGAATTAGTTCTTTATTCAATGCAAGTTTTACCTTTTCTGCAAGAATAGCATTTGTTTCTCCATAGTATGCTCTTCTCTCAGAATGTCCGATAATAACATAAGAAGCACCTGTTGATTTTATCATAGCAACAGATACTTCCCCGGTATATGCTCCACTCTCCTTATCAGCACAATTCTGGGCACCCAGAAACAAAGTATCTTTCGTAATTAACTGACTGACTTCAGTCAAATGAACAAATGGAGTACACAAAACAACAGTAACATCTTTACCTGATATTCTTTCATTTACATTTTTTGCCAGTTCAATACCTTCCTGCAATGTTGTATTCATTTTCCAGTTGCCTGCAACAATATGTTTTCTCATAATAGTATATGTTATTGATGAATTTTTTCTGGGCGTGAAATTATAAAAAACTTACTTAACAGCTTTACAAAGCAACTATTTAGGATGAATCCATATAAACAAGCCGGCATGATTCTATGATCTCGAATAATCACACGCTTCATGAATAAGGTCGATTGCCTTTTCAAACACATCAATATCCTCAAAACCATAGGATAATCTCAACTGGTATTTGGCTGCAGGATTTATGCTGCAAACAGTCCCGGGTAAATAAATGAGGCGTGGTAATTTAACAGGATCCCCGTCAATTGCAGGATCTCCTGTTGTACGCGATAAAAATTTATTAAACCTGGAACCTCCATTCGTTTCAATTCTGTCAAGAGTCAGATAAAAATAAAATCCGGCACTTCCCCCTACCAGATCAGATAAATAATTGCCAAGTTTTGATTTCAGCAATTTTTGAATTGCCAGGGATTTGTGCCTGTAACCAAGATTTACTTTTTCTTTTTGGATCTGGATATGGTGATCAAGCAACCAGCTTGCAATTTCCTGGTTAATCAGGGAGGCACTGAAACCAATGTCTGAAGTTCGTTGTATCAATAATTTGCAAATGATATTATCTTTTGCTATCAGATAGCCTATTCTGAGTGCAGGAGCAATTACTTTTGATAATGTCCCGAGTTCAAATACATTGTCCAGAGTATTGTATTTCAAACCCGATACCGGAAGCGGAACCTCAGTATCATGTATTATATCTTCATAGGCTTTATCGAAAATTACAGGGACCTTTCTTTTCAGTTTTTCAGAAAGACTGACAGAAATTTCAACCAAACTTTTTTTTCGTTCGTTCGATAAAATTGTACCTGTCGGATTATTTACAGTGACAATATACAAAAAGGAAATTTTTCCAATATCAATGTTACTTAAGGTCTTCTTTAAAATATCCACACGAATGCCTCTATCATCTTCTTCGATTGGAAGCAGGTTAAACCCTTTGCGTTTCAGGGTTTCAGTATAAATGTAATAATAAGGATCGGCAGTAATAACATACCCGGGATCAATGATATCCGCAAATGAATCCAATATACTTGTTGCTCCATCTGATCCGATCAGGATTCGATAATCAGTCAGCTCTTTTTCCGTAAGACCCCCAATGTTGTTTCTTATGTAATAGTTGCGGATAGAATTCCGTAATGCAACGGATCCTTCAGCCCCTCCATAATTGAGTACATTCCTGTATTTTTCAGGATCATGAATTACCTTATTATATGCTTTGATTATTTCCTTTGCCGGTATTGTTTTGTCATTTACATAACCTACTCCAAGATTAATATCAATTCCCTCACGAAAGTTATCAGCGAAATCACCTGTCATTTCATTCACGGCTGAAGGAACAGATGATCTTTTCCCATATGCTGAAAGTTTAAATTCCATCATGTTCAAAACCAATTCATCAATTATTTCACTTATTTTTAAACAAGTAAAATACTACTTCTGCTGATCAACAAGTAATCTTAATAACTCATACTTACAGTTTCAATTGTTGAGTTCGAAAAATACCCAGTATTGATGATATCAATCCGAGGAACAGGACTACCGTTAATTCAAAGTAATCATTCTTTTTCCTGGCAGTCTCCAGCATACAAAATGACAATCCATCCTCATCGAAAAAACTATTCGAAGGTATGTTTCGATAATGCCATTTACCAATAATGGTCCCTTCTTTAAGCAATATCAACCCCGGATCACTCCGTATCATTGTCTTTAATGTGATATTGTCAGTAATGTAAAAATCGAATGCAAGATTCAACTTTGCTTTTAATTCATCAAGAACAACATTTGTTGAGGAAGTCATACCATATACTTTGTAATTATTATGAATTGCCATTGCTGCAAACTCATTCATTCTTTCAAGAGCTTTGTAATTGGTTTTTTCGAGATCACAAGTAACAATCAAAAACGAATACCCTTTATCAGCCAGTATACTATCGGTAATATCATAATCCTCCTTAAAAGAAGTTAAAGAGAAATCATGAACGGGAGGTTTATAACCACTTTTCACTAATATATTTTTTGTTTCTACCCAGTTCCAGGAAGTATCATTCCAGGGTTGCATTTCGGAATCAAGCGTAAACTCTTTTAGAATTCCATCTTTTTCATATACAAGAATTGTTTCATATTCATCTGTTGGCATACCTTCCGGAATTTTCATTGATTCAGGAATATTGGCCCCGATATGATATGGTCTGAAATCAATGAAAGGAAGATTAAAGTAACAATGCAATGATAAAAATAAAGTTGACAGCCCAAGAACAATTGCGACATACCATTGATAAAGAGGCCTGATAATGTGTACGTATTTTTTTCGTTGCAGGAAAACAATCAGGGTCGGAACAATGAATATCAGATTTTTAAAGAAAGTCTGCCAGTTTGTGAGTATTATAGCATCTCCAAAGCATCCGCAATCTGATACGGGGTTGGTTAAAGCAATCCCAAATGTCAATGGTGTAAAAAATGACATGAATAACAAAAGTGCCCAACTTGCTTCCTTCATTCTGATTTTTAAGAACAAAGACAATCCTATTGTGAGTTCCGCGCAACTCAGCAAAATTGACAAAACAAGAGCCATTGGAGAAAGGAAATCCAATCCGAAAGCTTCAAAATAATCCATAAATTTATAAGTGGACCCCATAGGGTCAATGGCTTTTACAAAGCCTGAAAAAATGAAGACGATTCCCATCAAATACCTCGCAAGATTTCTGACAATATTCATGGTCATGACAATGAAAGTTTTGATTTTATTTTATTGATTATTATTTCTGAGATTCCTACGGGATCTAATATGCCTCCATTTGTGCCTGTACATTCTATTAATTCGAAATCATTGTTTTCTTTGACCTGCCATAAGTATACATCCCGGACTTTTTTCTGAAAATTAAGATCAGCTTCATGTATATCATGGGCTCCGTTTAAATAGTTTCTGTCCGTTCCCTGCCTGCTTTTGCCCAGACTCTTCCGGGTAAATTGAAAAGGCACATCCAAATACAGATTCAAATCAGGTACCGGTATTTTATTGTATCCGTACTCAAAATTCTTTATCCATTCGGCAAGATGAATCTTTGCCCCCTCATTAGTAAGTTTTGCACACTGAAATGCGATATTTGAATACAAATATCTGTCAGCAATAACTACATATCCGTCATCCATCCATTGTCTTAAAGAATTGGCAGCATCATTCCTGTCGCCGGCATACAGCAAAGCTATTAAATAAGGATTAACCTGATTGATATCCCCCAGATCTCCTCTCAGAAACCGACTTATCAGGTCTCCCCATACAGGTGTCTCTGTACGGGGAAAATGGATAAATCTGCTTTTTAAATTCCGGCTTTTAAAAAATTTCTCAACCAGTTTTAATTGAGTTGATTTTCCGGATCCATCCAAACCTTCAATAACAATAAAACTCACGATTAATATTTTTTTATCCAAAAATTCCTGGTGCCAATGCTTATTTTTACCTTTACAACTCCACTAACACCAATCGTTGAGATGGATAAAGATACATTATTTGTAAAAAAACGGATCATTAACTGCGGGGGAAAATGTATTGATCTTTCAGATCCGAAAGTTATCGGTATTTTGAATATTACTCCCGATTCGTTTTTTGACGGAGGCAAATATATGGATAAAAATTCCATCCTTAAGAGAATTGAAGAAATGACTGCAGAAGGAGCTGACATTATAGATATAGGAGCTTATTCATCAAGGCCGGGAGCAGTTCATATTTCCGAAAAAGAGGAACTGCAAAGATTAACAACAGCATTAGGTGTTGTTCGTGATAAACACCCGGAAATCATCCTGTCTGTCGACACATTTCGTTCGGGCGTTGCCCGGGTTGCGGTGAATGAATACAATGTTAGCATCATTAATGACGTTTCAGCAGGAAAGCTTGATAGAAAAATGCATGAAATGGTTGCAAAACTTCAGGTACCCTATATTCTGATGCACATGCCGGGAAATCCCCGGAACATGCAATCGAAAACAGATTACAAAGATCTTATCAATGAAATAATTGATATCCTGGCAGATCAGGTAAGTTTACTAAAACGAAAAGGAGTCAATGACCTGATTGTCGATCCCGGATTTGGATTCGGGAAAACGATCGAACAAAATTATCAGCTTCTGGCACATCTTGAGGTTTTTAAAATTTTGGATTGTCCGGTACTTGCAGGTATAAGCAGAAAGTCGATGATCTATAAATTTTTAGATACTACAGCTGAAAATTCCCTGACCGGAACAATTGCTCTCAATATGCTTGCACTTGTTCATGGTGCTGATATTTTACGCGTTCATGATGTGAAGGAGGCAGTTCAAACCATACGATTGTTTTTAAAAACAAAAGAGGAAGGGAATAAATATCTGAATCTACACAAGTAATGTGTATATTTAACTAAGTTTTATTTGAATCATGCTTTTCACCTTCATAACAGTCCGCCTGATTGACATCATAGACATACTTCTTGTCGCCTTATTAATGTATCAGATCTATATGATGATCAGGGGAACTGTTGCCTTCAACATTTTTGTTGCGGTTATTGGCATCTGGCTTCTGCATTTCTTTGTAAGCATGTTTAAAATGAAGTTGCTTACATCCATTTTGGGTGCTGTAATTGAAGGAGGTGCTATAGCATTAATCATTCTATTCCAACAGGAGATAAGAAGGTATCTGATTTTTTTAGGAAGCCGATATTTTCCTAACAGAAGGTTGTCTCTTAGAAATTTTCTGAAAAGAGGTGATACAATTATACAAAAAGTAAAAATCTCTTCCATTCATCAAGCCTGTGTTAATATGTCCAATAGTTACACGGGAGCATTGATTGTTATATCCCGTAAATCATCTCTTGAACTATATGCCGAAACCGGAGATACTCTTAATGCTCAAACATCGAGCAGACTTCTTGAAAGTATTTTTCTGAAAAACGGACCCCTGCATGACGGAGCAGCGATAATTGAAAATGAATACATTGTATCGGCACGTTGTGTACTGCCATTTTCCAGCAATACAAATCTTCCTCCATATTATGGAATGAGGCACAGGGCAGGACTTGGCATCAGTGAGAATACAGATGCCCTGGTGATTATTATTTCAGAAGAACGCGGTGATATATCAGTAGCAGAACATGGTGAACTAATTTCCGGGGTAGGTGAACAGGATCTATGGAATATATTAAAGAAACGCTTTGGATAATATGATCTGATTATGAATATTAAAGAATTTCTGGAATTTGAGATTATCAATGCAAACAATTTTAAGCTTACCGTATATCATTTGCTTATTACCATCATTATCCTGATTGCCACACGAATAGTGATATTTATTATCCACAGAATATTCAGAAGGCAGGAAAGACGTAAGCGAATTGATCTTGGTACCAGCAGAGCTATTTATCAGATGATAAAATATGTATTGTGGGTGATCGCAATTGCTTTTGCATTGGATACTGTTGGAATAAAGATCACTTTTCTTCTTGCCAGTTCAGCAGCATTGTTGGTTGGTCTTGGATTGGGTCTGCAGCAAATATTTCAGGATTTTGTATCCGGAATTACATTGTTGATCGAAGGCACTTTAAAAGTGGACGATGTTATTCAAACAGCAAGTGGAGAAGTAGGCAGAGTAAAGGAAATCAATATGCGTACTTCGAAGCTGGAAACCAGAGACAATATCATACTGATCGTTCCAAATTCAAAACTGATCAACGATATAGTCATTAACTGGAGTCATCATGAAAAAAGAACACGTTTTTCAGTTAAGGTGGGAGTAGCCTATGGCTCCGATGTTTTGCTCGTAAAAAAAACACTTCTGGAATGTGCTGCCCAACTTGAGAATGTATTCTCAAATCCTGCTCCGTTTGTTCGTTTTCTGGATTTTGGAGATTCTTCTCTGAATTTTGAATTGTTTTTCTGGACTATTGAGACCTTTCGGGTAGAAGATACCAAAAGTAATATCAGATTTAAAATTGATGAGGCATTTCGAAAGAACGGAATCAGAATACCGTTCCCGCAAAGAGATGTTCATTTTTTCCCGGATAAAACAGGTAAATGAGGAAAGGATTACTTGAATCTGTTCTTCTCTCGTTTCTTAACAATTCTTGCTTTTGACTCCTCTCTGTTCAGTAATCGTTCGATGTTTTTCTGGTGAGTTAAGATAAGCAGGATAGATACAATCATTGAAAAAATAACAAGAGAAGAAATTGTGGTCTTAAAAACGAAAATTATCAGAATAGGAAATGAAATTCCTGCGATCATTGAGCTAAGAGAGACATATCTTGTGGTTAAAAAAACTACAACAAAAATACCCAGACAGATAAGTGTTGGCTGCGGCTGAATTGCCAGTAATAGTCCAAGCAAAGTAGCCACTCCCTTACCACCTTTGAATCCAACATAAACAGGAAAAATATGGCCCAGTACTGCTGCAGCCCCTAAAATCAACTGGTAATTCACAAAGTCAGTAGTGCCGGGTATATAAACCTGTGTCAGCTTAACTATCGTAACAGCGACATATCCTTTTAATACATCAATAAGAAATACCGGCAAGCCTGCCTTCCATCCAAGGACCCTTGCAGTATTTGTAAATCCTGCATTACCGCTGCCATGTTCTCTTACATCCAAACCGTAAAACCGCTTTCCAATCCAGACCGCTGAAGGAACTGCGCCAATGAAGTAGGCAAGAAGAATAAGTAAAATCTTGATTATCAAAGACATAATCAAAGAACAGATTGATAAGGCGTTACAAATTTAGAGGAAATTATTAATAATCAAAAAGATTGACTTACAATTTGAAAGTACTTGTTAAAAAGGGTCTCAAAATCAATTGATTATAGATCTGACACAAAGACATATCCCCTGTTTTACAAGATCTCAAAAGGACTTACAATCACTTTTCCATATTTCTCTTTGTATGCCAATAGTCTATCTTTTTGATTTTGCATTACCGTATTAAAGGCTTCCGGAATATCTTTCTCGCCAGCAAAGATTTTTTCCATCCGTTCAATTTTTTCCAGGAATTTTTGTATTCTGATTGAAAATTGTTTTTCATACAGATCCCTTGAATAATCTCTGTTGAAAATTTTCATAAACAAAGACTTCAGATCCTCATATTTAGGAATGTATCCTATAGGAGTTTCAATGGCATCATACTCTCCGTGAACTCTTCCTTCCATCCATATCAACCATACTTTCTTGTCCACTTTTTCACTCAGAAACTCTCCGTTTTCTTTAATGAAGTAGTTGGTAGCAAATACTGCAGGTACTTTTTTTAACTTTTTCCCGAATTTCAAATGGTTTTGGATGTACTGGCCCAATTGTACTACCAGGAAATCAAGATTAGCCATTGGGCTGAACTTTCTGACACCTTCCTGACCCAGAGTTGCCGCCGTAGTTTCCGATTCAATTGTAGCTCCGATATACACGCCATGCTCCCAGTCGATACTCTGAAAAACAGGTACAGAAGTATCCGAATCACGTCCGCCATAAATAACTCCGCTAATAGGAACACCATCCGGATTATGAAGGTTAGGATCAACATTGGATAATTCATTTATTCTGACAGTATACCTTGCATTCTTGTGAGCATGCTCAACTTCTTTTCCTTCCTTGTCTTTATCACCAAGTCTCCAGTTTTCGCTGAAATGATTCATTCCTTCATTCGGGAGTTCTTTCCCCATATTCAGCCAATACGGTTTTCCGTCATGAATTAGAATATTTGAAAAAATCAACTCCCTGGGAGTGGTAAGTACTTCATAAATAAAAGGATCATCTTTTGGATTCACATCGGTAATAATACCAAATATTCCCTGCTCGATATTCACTGCATGGCAAGTTCCGTCATTCCATTCTCTCAGGTAAGCGATATCGTCTCCAACGATTGTCTGGCCCGGAACCATAGCTGTTGAGGTTTTGCCGCACGCACTTGGATAAGCACCGGTAAAATATGATATCCTGTTTTTTCCTTCCGGTTTGATCCCCATAATAAACATGTGTTCTGTTAACCAGTCTTCGTTGTTAGACTTATAGATTGCCAGCCTGAGAGCCAGTTTTTTCAATCCGAGACTATTTCCGGCGTATTGATTATTTACGGTAAGTACCCTTTCTTCCTTCAGATCCATGTAAATTCTTCTTTTATCAATGTTCCTGGTGTTTCCCCTCGCATCCAGTTCTCCTGCCGAATGAATCAGGTAAAAGAAATCGTCGGAGCCATTTAGTTTTTTAAACTCCTCATAACCGGATCTGTAAAGAATATCTTCACTATGACCAACATAGGATGAGTCTGTCATCTGCATAGCACAGATCGAAAACCTTGAGTCAAGCGGGCCGAGACAGAAAAATCTGACCAGTACTTCTTTCCCTGCCATTGCTCCATCCATTATTTCAAGCACTTCTTTTACTCCTTCTTCTCTGGGCTTGGTTTTAATAACTTTACTCATTTTCATATCCGGAGTCACCAGAACACTTGTGTTTTCTTTATCCCTTGCCTGATCATAATACCCGTCATAATGAATTGTATGGCCTTCCATAGCCAGCTTTTTTTCTTCACCTGTTCGCAAAGCCATTTCTCTGACATAATCTATGTCTTCCTGTGAATCGGTTATCACCGTAACCTTCGAAGGTTTTAATATACCTGTGAACTCCTCCACAATCTTCATTACTTTGGGATTATTCAAATACTTAAGTTTTTCCAGATCCTCTTTGCTTAAAATTTGTTGATCAATGTTCATATTTTTCTGCTTTTAGAGTTATTGATTTGATATAGTGTAATTATCTGAAAACACTCAATTGTTTTTTTAGCGGCAGCAAAGATAGAAAAAAAATGATATGATCATCATCTTATTGCATTAAGTACCAATAAATAATACAAACTAGTATTCAATAGGTTCATTGTATCTAAGTGATCAGATGTATTTATTTGTTAATCAAAGATTTATGCGGATAAGAAACGGGAATGCCACTTTCACATACACATAGTTTGCGTTTCATAGAAAGTGAATGTTTTGAAAAAGAAAGGCATTTGAAACGCTTTTTGATCCTGTATTCTGTTCCCTGGGTTTCACCCCGGGACATTATAACCTGCCTGTCATGCCGTCGGCAGGTAAACCGGAAGGCAGGGAAGCCAATTCCTCGATTAATCCTTTTTAACAGTTACACAGTTCAACGATTACACAGTTAAACAATTCATCAATTACCAATATCCCTGCCTGCGGCAGGTATCGACTTTGAATAAACAAGTAACCAGTAACAAGTATCCAGCAACCCGACTCCGAACTCCCTAATTACTCCAGGTCATGAACTACCAGTCCGCTGCGCAGTTTAGGCTCAAACCATGTTGTTTTTGGAGGCATTATATTTCCTGTATCAGCAATATTCATTAACTGATCCATAGATACAGGATACAGAGCAAAAGCCACTGCCATTTCGCCGCTGTCAACCCTCTTCTTTAATTCTTCCAGCCCCCTGATGCCACCAACAAATTCAACTCTCATTGATTTTCTGAGGTCTTTAATATCCAGAACAGGATCCAGCAATACTTTTGAAAGAACTGTTACATCAAGACAGTCTATAGGATCATTATCGTTATAGGTATTCGCTTTTGCTCTTAAAATATACCATTTCCCATTAAGATACATTGAAAATTCATGCAAAGCAGAAGGTTTATATGGTTTATCACCAAACTCCTTAACTTCAAATGAATCCTGGATCTTATTCAGGAATTCTTCCTTTGTATAGCCATTGAGATCTTTAATGACCCTATTATAATCAATAATAGTCAACTGACCTGCAGGAAAATGAACCGCCAGAAAATAATTGTATTGCTCTTTGCCGGTATGATAAGGATTCTGTTTTTTCCGCTCTTCTCCCACATGTGCGGCAGCAGCAGTACGATGATGTCCGTCAGCGACATAGGTATATTTTATCTCTTCTCTGAAAATACCTTCTATCTCAACAACATCTTTATCATTATTCACTAACCATAGTTTATGTCCAACTCCATCGATGGCTACAAAATCAAATTCCGGTTTTTCAGTGATTATCCGATTGACTATAGCATCAATTTTTTTGTTGTCATGATAGGCAAAAAAAACCGGTTCGGCATTGAAATTCGTGACACGGATATGATTTTTCCGGTCTTCTTCTTTATCCGGCCGCGTCAATTCATGTTTCCGGATTATTCCATTAAGATAATCCTCAACACTCGCACAAGCCACAAGACCATATTGAGTTTTTCCCCACAATGTCTGAGCATAGATATAGTAAATTTCTTTTTCGTCCTGAGAAAAAATGCCGTCAGCAATTAGTTTCATGATATTTTTCCTGCCTGTTTCGTATACAATATCTGCATAATGATCTGTATCTTCAGGAAGATCGATCTCAGGTTTAACAACATGCAAAAAAGAATAGAGATTATCCCCTGCATCTTCTCTTGCTTCATCGGAACTCAGTACATCGTATGGTCTGGAAGCGATCCGACGCGCATATTCCTTCGCAGGTCTGTAACCTCTGAATGGTTTAACTATTGCCATAAGAAAATAATGTTCTGATAATTGAAACTCCTCGCCGCAAGCATCGAGGAACTATCCTCACGAACATAGCGAGTAATCTTCGATTCTTCTTTGTTTATTTTTTTGCGCTCGCTAACCCAGCACCACCCTGCCACCCTACGACGGGTGAACCGGCTGGCAGGGAAACCAATGCGCTCGCTGGATTCAAATTCAATCAATTTACCTTAAATGTTGTATTCCCATTCTTAATATAGCCAACAATCTGACGGGCAGCAGCAAGTCCTGCATTAATATTGGCCTCGGCAGTCTGAGCCCCCATCTTTTTCGGTGTGGCAAAATAGCGATCAGGGTATTTTTCCGTAAGAATATCTTTACAATCAGGTGCTGTATCTGTAATGTATCTGAAATCCGGTCTTTCTTCGAACATCTTTACAAGAGATTTTTCATCTATGATCTCTTTTCTTGCTGTATTAACAAGTGTAGCTCCCTTAGGCATTACTGATAAAAGCTCATAATTAACACATGCTTTTGTTTTCTCATTGGCTGGAAGATTTGTAGCTATATACTGACAGGTTTTATAGAGATCTTTTACACTCTCCGAGTATTTTACGCCATCATTTTCAATAATTACTTTGTCGATATACGGATCGTGCGCATATAGTTCCATTCCCAGACCTTTGCCAATATGGCCCATTATTTTCCCTATATGACCATATGCCTGAAGACCAAATTTTTTGCCTCTCAATTCTGTACCTGCTGTTCCGTTGAACCGGTTACGATTCATTAGTATCATCATGCCTATGCCTAATTCTGCCACAGCATTGGAATTCTGACCGGGAGTATTCATGACACAAATGCCTTTGGCTGTAGCCGCCTCCAAATCGACATTATCGTATCCTGCTCCTGCTCTCACTAAAATCTTAAGGTTTTTGCCTGCATCAATAACCTCTTTATCAATACTATCACTCCTGAAAATAATCGCATCGACATCCGAAACAGCAGAAATCAATTCATCCTGCGATGAATATTTCTCAAGCAGAGCAATTTGAAATCCGGCATCATCTAAAATTTTCTTAATCCCTTCAACAGCAATTGGAGCAAAGGGTTTAACCGTTGCTATAAGTACCTTGGTCATAATATTTGTTTTTTAAAGTGTAGCCTCGAACTCTTTCATTGTATGAATCAGTGCTTTCACACTCTCTATTGGCATGGCATTGTATATGGATGCTCTGAAACCACCCACGGAACGATGTCCTTTTACTCCAACCATACCTTTGGAAGCAGCGTATTCCAGAAAGGCCGCTTCTTTTTCTTTATATTCGTCGGTCATTACAAAAGTGACATTCATAATAGACCGGTCTTTTTCATCCGGAATCGTTGATTTGAAAAGTTTGTTCCTGTCAATCTCCTCGTAAAGGATACCTGCTTTTTCAAGGTTCTTTTTATAAATGGCTTCCACACCACCAAGGTTTTTCAGCCATTTCAGCATGTTGAGACATCCGTATAGTGACACACAAGCGGGTGTATTGAAAAGCGATGCCTTATCAATATATGTTCTGTAATCAAGCATTGTGGGTATCGGACGATCCACTTTCCCAAGAATATCATTTTTTATTATAGCCACAGCAACACCTGCCGGTCCGACATTTTTCTGTGCACCTGCATATATCATCCCATACCTGGAAACATCCACAGGACGACTTAATATGTCAGAAGAAGCATCGGCTATCAAAGGAACAGGTGAATCAATATCCTCCCTGATCTCAGTACCAAAAATGGTATTGTTGGTGGTAATATGAAAATAATCTGCATCAGCAGGTATTGTAAAATCCCTGGGTATATATGTATAGTTTTTGTCTTTTGATGATGCTACTACTTCTACCTCTCCAAAAAGTCTGGCTTCTTTAATAGCCTTTGACGACCATGATCCCGTATCAAGATAAGCAGCCTTTTTCTGCAACATATTGTAAGGCACCATGCAGAAGTTCAAACTCGCACCTCCGTGGGTAAAAACTACAGAATGTGAGGCAGGTACGGCCATCAATTCACGTATAAGCAAAGCAGTCTCTTCAATTATTGCAGAAAATTCTTTTGATCGATGAGATACTTCCATTACCGATAATCCAATTCCATTAAGATCTAAAATACCTTTTGCAGTTACTTCCTTCACTTCATCGGGAATAATTGAAGGTCCCGCGTAAAAATTGTGCTTTTTCATAATATATCTCGTTTGTTAATGATTTCCGGTTGCCAGCGCAGAAAGACGAACATAATTTTCATTGTTATTTAAATAACAATTGAAAATCGGAAGCGTAAAAATACAAAAATATCAATACTATCAACATTTTACCCGATAATATCTCTATACTTTTTACTAACAGGTATGTTCATTACCTCTAATCCTGTTAAATCTACTTGTCTGCCTCCACACTCTGGCTTTGTTCATATACTATAATGTTAATAAAAATCAGAAAAAGCGACAGCCAAAGTAAATTTCAGTTCAAGGAATTCTGTACTGTTTTCTTTATAAGGACCAATGGTTTAATAAAGCTTTACGGCAGATCATTCTGTTACCAGGTAAACATCTTTTAAAAAAGGGATTTTTGTGGTCAGATTGAACGTATGGCAATATTCCAGTACATCGTCCAGTCCATTTTTTTTCAAACGGTGACGCTGAGCGACTTTCTCAACATAAGCATTCATATCCTGCCTGGCTATATTCCATAAATCTATCGATGCATAAGTCGAGTCACAAATAGTATAAAACCGATCATCCCTGAGGACCGATTCAGCCAATGCTCCCGCAAATAAGGTATCCTCAAGGTTAAATTTATTTTTCCACCCTGCACATAAAATAAGCAAATCATGTTTTTTATGATGGACATGGTCAACCAGAGCTTTGTGATTCAGATACGAACCTATCAGTACCTCGTGACTATGAGCCGCCATCATGATTGTATTTGTTCCGTTTGTTGTACTATAAACTATTTCTTTCCCTTTCACCCGGTTGGGAGTAAAATTGTAAGGAGAATTTCCGAAATCGGCAAAATCACGAACAATTCCGTCTCTTTCTGCAGCTACCAAATAGCCACGATTTTTATAATCCTGTGCCTCTTCAAGTGTTGCAACCGGAATAATTTTTTTTGCTCCATTCATGAATGCAGTGCATATTGCCGATGTAGCACGCAGAATATCAACAATTACGACGACAGCATCATCGTTGCGAAATGTTTCGTAAACAGCTGGTGTCAGACAAACTTCAATTTTGCATCTATCCATCGATCATTGTTTTGTCAGGAATGGCAATTTAACGACAATGGCTTTAAGCGATTTGTTCCTCACCTGCACATAAATTTCATTATCAACCCTGGCTTCTTCAGTTCTTAGATACCCCATGCCAATTCCCTGTTGCAATATAGGTGACATTGTTCCTGAGGTTACTTTTCCAATTTCTTCACCGCCTGAATTTAACAGTTTATAATCTTTTCGGGGAATACCCCTGTCAATCAACTTAAAGCCTACCAGTTTTTTGCTTACTCCGTTCTCCATCTGAAACTGGTATTTTTTTTTATCAATAAACTCCTTTTCTTTATTCATCTTCACGATCCAGGATAAACCGGCTTCAATGGGCGATGTAGTATCGTCAATATCATTCCCGTAAAGAGAGTAACCCATTTCAAGTCGAAGGGTATCCCTGGCAGCAAGACCTGCCGGTATAAGTCCGAAGGGGTCTCCTGCTTTCATTATTTCTTTCCAAAGAGAAGGTGCAACCTGATTATGACAATACAACTCGAATCCTCCGGCACCAGTATAGCCTGTAACAGATACAATAACATTTTCCGATTGACCGACAGTCATAGCAGAAAACGTGAAACTCTTCAGTGATGCCAGGTTAAAATCCACCAGTTTTTGAAGAATATCTTTTGCTTTAGGACCCTGTAATGCAATCAGCGACATCCTATCGGAAACATTTTCAAGGACAGCACCAAAAGCATTGTTTTTATTCAGCCAGTTCCAGTCTTTTTCGATGTTTGAAGCATTTACCACAAGCATATACTTTTCCGGTTCAAACCTGTAGATGATCAGATCATCCACAATTCCTCCCTTTCCGTTAGGCATACAGGAATACTGAGCTTTGCCGATTTCCAGCCCGGAAACATTGTTGGTGGTTGTATACTGTAACAAATCCACTGCATTTTTTCCTTTTACCCAGAACTCTCCCATATGAGAGACATCAAAAATACCCGCTGCATTTCTTACTGCAAGATGTTCCTTTACAACACCTGAATACTCAACCGGCATATTGAAACCGGCATATTCCATCATGCGCGCACCGGCTTCCTTATGCAGTTTGGTCAGAACAGTTTCTTTCATATCGTATGAATTATGGTACAAATGTAGAAATAATGACGGAAGATTTTTATGACAATTATTGTCATAACATGAAAAAAGGGCTGTTTTAAAATTTGAAATTTTAAGCCAGCCCTTTCTATGAAAAGAAAATCAATTTTCGTTATTTGCTGAGTACTTTAAATTCAACCCGGCGATTCTTAGCCCTGCCTTCGGCCGTGTTATTCGGAGCGATTGGTTGTGAATAGGCATAACCTTTGTATTCCAGACGGCTCTCAGAAATTCCATTGCTCACAAGGTAATTCACCACTGCTTTCGCCCTGTTATTCGATAGTTTTGTGTTCAGACTGAGGCTTCCGACATTATCAGTATGACCTGATATTTCTATTCTGACAGATGGATTACTTTCCAGCAGTCTTACCACATTGTTTAAACTTGTAAACGACTCTTGCTTAAGCGTGGATTTCCCGGTTTCAAAATAAATGTTTTTAAGTATTACCTTAGCCCCCACTTCTACCCTGTCAAGCAAAAAGTTTTTTACTACTACCTCATCATAAGTTTTCATTGACAGGTCAACCATATCCAGATAAAGAAGGTATCCTTTTGCAACAATTTCCACTCCATATTCTTTCGATTCAGGGATCTTAACGGAATAATTTCCGGTGGGATCTGAAATAGCAGTGGCCATTACCTGACTTTTCTCACGATCGATTATTTCAAGTTTAGCAACTATCGGATTCTGGTTTTCAGAGTCATTAATAAATCCTCTCATAAGTATTGAAGTATCGACCTTCAACTTTTGAGACGGAACAAAATAAATATTATCGTAAGGGAATTTTGCACCGACAACCAGGTCTTCCGCATCACCAACAAACATATCTTTCTCAGCTCCGAGATAAATTATCTTATAAATATCCATGCCTCCCAGGCCGGATTCTCTGTTGGTAGAATAATACCCTGTTTTTCCACCCGGCACATCCACATAAAATATATCATCATTTGGTGTATTGATAGGATATCCTAGATTAACAGGTTTTGACCACAAGCCAACATTGCTCAGAGTGCTCATAAAAACATCATACCCTCCCATGGAATTATGTCCTTTTGAACTAAAAAACAAAACAGAATCATTTGCACCAAGACTTACACCCAACTCGTCGAAAAAAGTATTAATAACATTGCCTGCATTCACTGGTTTTTCCCATTTGTCATGCTCATTCTTCCTGCTAATATAAATATCTGTTCCGCCATATCCTGCTTTGGTATTGCTCGATACAAAATACAAAGTCGATTCATCAGATGAAAGACACATTGATACTTCACGATGCTTGGTGTTAAATTTTGAAAGGGATCTTGGAGCAGTCCATACTCCCTTTTTCAACCTGCTTACATACAAGTCGCCGCCATGATTCTTCCCTTTGTAAATGTACAGACTCTGCTTGTCAGGTGAGAGCCCTACAACAGCAACATTGGTCGTATTGGTCTTCCCGGTTATCTTTTTATCCAGACGTCTTGCTCTTGTCCATACGCCTTTTTCCTGATCCGAATTGTAAATATCTTCGAAATACTTATCATCAATAATGCTCTTCTTACTTTTTTTAGAGTATTTTCTTCTTGAGGTGAAATACATGATTGTTCCTTCTTTATCAATCACCGGACCATACTCATCAAAAACTGAGTTAACACCCGGTCCCAGGTTATTTATCACAACTCTTTTAGGCACCTCGGTCAGCAATTTGCCATTTTTGCATTGTTGTATGTATAAATCAACCTGCGATTGATAATCAGGTCTTAATTTCGGATGCAGTTTATTTATGAAATAATTGTATTCAGCAATGGCTTTATCGAACTCAAGGATCTGATGGTACGCCATACCCATCAGCAAATGAATATCATAATTTACATCGGGCTTAAGTGTATAGGCTTTCTCGATATACTTGATAGATTCAAATTTATTATCACTGTACAAATAACATCTGCCAATCATATAGTTCAGTTCAGGATTGTCCTGATTGTATCCGTATGCAATAAGATAACTTTCTCTTGCCAGACGGTACGATCCCAAACCCCGTGAATAATAATAGTTGCCATCTTTAACGGCCATCCAGGCATCCTTGAATCCATACTCCTGTTTTTTAAACTCTTTTCTTTTGATTTTCAAAGGATTTACCTGAGCAGATATTTCTGATGAAAAAGACAGAAAGAGAAACAGTATAGAAAGCAGAGTGATTTTTTTTGGCATGATCCTAATGGATTATTTGTTACATTCTTTTAAATATTCGTTGGCTTCTTCCAATCCAAACTGAGCTGCCTGTTCCCAATCCAGGCATGCCTCAGTAAGCATCCCAAGCAATTCGTAAGCCAGTCCTCTGTTTAAAAATGATATTGCAAATGCAGGATTGATTTCAAGCGATTTGTTATACCATTCAATAGCTGACTCATAATCGCCTGCTTTTGCCAGTACATTTCCCATATTACATAGCACCGAGGGAGATTCCGGATTGAGTTCATAGGCTTTCTTGAAATCAGATTCAGCTTCCTCAAGATTGCCAAGTATATACCTTGCTCCTCCCCTGTTATTATAAGGTAGAAAGTTTGTAGAATCAACGTTAATTGCAACTGTATAATCCTGCTCGGCACCCTGGAAATCTCCAAGTTTTTTCTTGGTTGTTCCCATATTTATATAGGCCATCAGCAAATTATTATCATAGTTTATAGCCAGCCTGTAATCGTATATTGCACCCTGGTAATCACCGAGCATTCTTTTTGCTGAACCTCTGTCATGATAAGCTTTCGCATAGTCAGCCTTACGTTCAATTGCCATGCTAAAATCAGCGATGGCATCATTGTACTGATGATCGAGCAATTTCATCAATCCCCGATAATAAAAAGCATGTGGAAGTGTATAATTATTTTTTATGGCCATATCGAAATCGGAAGCTGCAACACTTGAAGTATCCTGTGTAAACTTTACATAAGCATTATAAAACAAAGCTTCCCCGTTATCAGGTTCAAAACTCAGAACTTTCTGAAATTCGGCCAAAGCATCATTCTTCCTTTCTTTAACAAAGTAGATTTTTCCTCTTTCAATATAGGCTTCAGCAAAATTTGGTTGTAATTTATTTATACTATCGAGATAAAACAGAGCTCCATAATAATCCTGTGCATGAACTGCCGATACAGCATTATTGTATAATCTTTCTGCTATTCTCTGGTTACGATAATCCGTATAATCGAATTCACCCTGTTGAGCTAACAAAGCAAAAGAAATGCACAATAAGAATGCAATTGGGTACCCTTTTTTGATCATTGGTTAGTGTTTTATAGCAGTATACTGCAAAAAGCTTGATT
>JAFGQO010000025.1 GCA_016935615.1 Bacteroidales bacterium | reverse complement strand
TTTGAAGTGTTATCAATGTATTGTTTTCCAACATAATTCGATGTGAGTACCAGGCAAAAGTTCTTCAACGGATTAATTCGTATCTCACTGTTAGTTATAATTTGTGGTGAAAAAGCAATATTGGTCCTGCCCAGGTTTTCTGCCCTCTGCCCTGCCGGATTCCAATTTGCATCATATTCGTCTACATATTCGGTAAAATCATGAATGAGACTTTCACTCAATGTGGTATTAAAAATCCAGCTTAATGCTTTTATTATCTTCCACTCAAATATCAATTCCATCCCCTTTCTTGTGCTATTGTCCACGTTGGTCATAATAGCCGCACCAACATCATTGATCTCGCCTGTCAGAATCAATTGATCTTTATAATACATATAATACAGATTAATTCCTGCTGTTAACGATTTATATTGAAATCTGTAACCTGCTTCAATGTCATTGAGTCTTTCAGGTTTGGGTTGTATACCTTCGGGATCTGAATCCGTATAGTTGCTCCGGTTAGGCTCCCTGTTTGCTACTGCATACATAAAATAAATATCATGGTGTTCATTCGGCTCATAAAACAGTCCTGCTTTTGGATTCCAGAAATTAAAAGTATGAGATTGCGAGATATCCCTCTGATCATCATCTATCCCATCAATTGTATGCTTAATATGTCGGAATTGCATATCCAGATATAAACTTAAGCCATCTGTCAGGAGATAATTGTATTTACCAAATACATTGAAATCAGTCTTTATACCTGTTCCCCTGTACCATTCATGATCTTTCATACCATCGCTCATAAATCTTGCCCAGATCACTTTTCCAAAATGTCGTCCGTCGTATTTATTCCAGGCACCGCCAATGGTCAGATCCGATCTGTTATGCTTATAATTCAATGAGAAAGTAACTCCGTAAAAATCGTTATCCAACCATTTTTGTCTTATCAGATCTGTCGATCGAATCGTAGTATCTCCCAGTACCAGAGTATCCAGTTTATAATCTACAAGACTTCTGTCTTCCCTGAATTCTTCATAGTAACCTCGCCCGTACGTATAATGCAAACCGGCATTCACGGTCAAAGATTTGCTGAGTTTGTGGGAAAAGAAAAACTGATAATGGTCTTGTTGATAATTGTCTGTTTCATTATCATAATACCGGGCTTCTCCATCCGGGCCGGTATATTCACCGGCAGGGTTATACGTCCGCACAGAGTCCAGCAAATAGGAAGGCACCCCATACCATGCCTGGTATGTATGTTCTTTGCCAGAAAAAATATTTATTTTCATGACACACTTTTCAGTGTAATACCCTCCTGAAACGAAGAATGATTTCAAATCACTCCAGCCACGATCAATATATCCGTCGGAAGTAATTTTTGACAACCGCAGATCAAAACTAAACCGATCCCTTATCAATCCGGTTCCTGCAGCCAGTGTATTTTTATACGTGTTGAAAGAACCAAAAGAGGAATTTATCTCCGCATAGGGATCTTGTTTGAGTATATTGGTTTGCATATTAATTGTGGCCCCAAAGGCTCCTGCTCCATTTGTTGAAGTACCCACACCACGCTGTATTTGTACACTTTCAAGCGAAGATGCAAAATCCGGCATATTGACCCAGAAAACACCATGCGATTCAGCATCATTTAGCGGAATTCCATTGATCGTAATATTGATCCTGTTTGCATCGGTACCTCTTATTCTGAATCCCGTATATCCAATGCCTGTACCCGCATCTGAAGTAGTAACAAGTGAAGGTGACCTGGATAAAAGGTAAGGCAGGTCCTGCCCGAAATTCAACAGATCAATATCCTCTTCGGTAACATTGGTGTATGCCACCGGAATAGTGCTTTCTGCCCTTGTTGCCCTGATAATAACTTCTTCACCCAGAACAGATGATCTCTTCATTGAAAGCTCAATATGATCATTATGACTAAGGTGAAACTCATGTTTGAGTGTTTCAAATCCGACATAACTGACCTTCAGAATATAATTTCCCTCGTCCAAATCTTTCAGGGTAAAATCACCATTCCTGCCTGAAGTAGTCCCTATACCGGAATGTTCAATAACAATATTGGCCCCGATCAGCGGATTGCCTTCGTTATCCAGGATTTTTCCGCTGACTGAATATTGAGCAAATGCAAAATATGCATTGCACAAAAACAGAAATACGACAACTGATCGTATCATAATAAATGTATGTTTTGGTTAACTACTCATCCACAGTGATTTTCACTGCTTCACTTTCTCCCTTCGCCGGCATTATCCGGATCAGGTGTTTGGGGTATGATCTCAGCCTGAAATATTAAGGCACCCCCCAATCGAGAAGTTGATCACAAAATTAAAAGAAAATAATCTACCTGCAATACAATATGATGAGAAATTGCAGCTTCGTACTTTAATGAATTTATTGTGTCTATTTAGGGATGACCAGTTTAACATTGATCTCCTCGCAATACTGAACCAGGTCATCGAGAATAAACGGTGGTGGAAATTCCAGTTTTATCTTTTGCCCTTCGGTGCTTGTTATCTCACCGATTCCCTCCCAGAACACCTCTTCTCCCAAAGGTAAAAGGATAAGGTTTTTTTTCAGGCATTCCTCACCGGCCATTGCATTATTTTTACTAACTACTTCTGAGGCAGATCTGACGTTCAGGTTTGGGATAATGGAATAATACCAGATGCCCCCCTCTCTCCAGCTGAACATTATTTCTCCTTTCAACGTTCCTTCTTCTGCACGTTCTGAGGTATCCGAAAAATAAAAAAGCATTTTACATTCGGGAATTGTATCCTCGTCCGTGGAGCAAGTGATCATACACAGGGATATTAAGATAAAAGCGATGATTGTTTGTGTGTGTTGCATGTTCATGGATCTGTAGTGGCTATTCTTCAGGATGAAAAACAGGAGTATATGGTTGCGTAAGAAACACAAAAATCCGCTTTTTCTATTACCAATAGGCTGTATTATCGATCTTGTTGCTGTTTATATCATTCAACGTTTAATACCTCTTTGAATGCCTGAACAAATGTATCTCTGGGCATTGCTCCTTTGGCCATCTGTGGCTGACCTTTCAAAGGCACGAACAATAAGGAAGGGATACTCTGTATTCTGAATACGGAAGCAAGTTCTCTTTCCTTTTCTGTATCCACTTTATAAATGTTCAATTTGCCCTGGTATTTATCAGCCAGTTCCTCAAGAACAGGGGCGACAATTTTGCACGGTGCACACCAGTCTGCATAAAAATCAATCAGACAAGGCAGATCCCC
>JAFGQO010000024.1 GCA_016935615.1 Bacteroidales bacterium | reverse complement strand
TTCTGAAAATCCCTTATTTAAAATTTATGCAAAATTAGAATTTTAAAATTCAGTGGATATTACGATATTTAGCATTGATGGAAAATCTGCTTTACACCAACGTAAAATTCCTTAAGGGTATGGGCCCCAAGAGGGCTGATCTGTTTGCCAGGGAACTGGGCATTTTTACTATTGGTGATCTTTTAAAATACTACCCTTATAAGTACATCGACCGGACAAAAATTTACACAATTTCTGAGATCAATTCAACACATACACATATACAAATCAGGGGGCGTATTGTATCTTTCAGAAAAGAAGGACCAAAATACAGACAGCGCCTGATCGCTATTTTCAGCGATCAGACCGGGAGTATTGAACTTGTTTGGTTTCAGGGAGCCAAATGGGTAGAAAAAAGCTATGAAATCGGCGTTGAGTATATTGTTTTTGGAAAACCAACACGATTTGGTAAAAAAATAAATATTGCCCATCCTGAAATAGAGCCTGCTGCTTTATTTGAAAACAGCGTCGGAACTTCCTTGTATCCGCAATATAGCCTTACGGAAAAGTTACGATCAGCTTATATAAGTTCAAAGACATTTCAAAAATTAATTTCCGACTTTTTTTCTTCTGATAAACTTACAATTCCTGAAACTCTGCCTGACTATCTGGTAAAAAAATTGCGATTGATTTCTTTACAAGAGGCATTGCATAAAATACATCTTCCATCCAATCCGGAAGAAATAAAAAAATCAGAATCTCGATTGAAATTTGAAGAGCTCTTTGGAATACAACTAAAAATTCTAAAACAAAAGCTCGGCCGTTCAACACATTTTCAGGGATTTGTATTTAATGAAGTCGGAGATCATTTCAATACTTTTTATAAAAAGAACCTGAAATTCAAACTTACCGAGGCACAGAAAAAGGTCATGCGCGAAATACGAATTGATTTGCGATCAGGAAAACAAATGAACAGGTTGCTTCAGGGTGATGTTGGAAGCGGTAAAACCCTCATTGCCCTAATGTCTGCATTACTTGCCCTGGATAATGGTTTTCAGGCGTGTTTAATGGCTCCGACTGAAATACTTGCAGTACAACATTTCAATACAATGACAAACTTTCTGGCAGGACTGCCTTTACAAGTTTTGCTCCTTACCGGCTCTACAAAAAAGAAAGAAAGAGATAGTATTTATTCAGATCTTGAAAACGGATCAATAGAAATTCTTATCGGAACGCATGCCCTGCTTGAAGATCCTGTAAAATTCAAAAATCTTGGTTTGGTGATAATTGACGAACAACATCGGTTCGGTGTAGCTCAGCGCGCCAAGCTATGGAAAAAAAATCTTCAGCCACCGCATGTTTTGGTAATGACGGCTACACCTATTCCCCGAACATTAGCCATGACATTGTATGGTGATCTGGATGTTTCTGTAATCGATGAATTGCCTCCGGGACGAAAACCGATCCAAACCTTTCATTATTATGAGTCCAAAAGGCTTGCGATGTATGGTTTTCTTCGTAAACAAATTGATCAGGGACGACAGGTTTATATTGTGTATCCCCTGATACTGGAATCGGAAAAACTTGATTATATAGCTTTGGAAGATGGTTATGCAGGAGTTACGGAATACTTTTCACCTCCGGAGTATACAGTGGTTTGTGTGCATGGAAAAATGAAAACTGAAGATAAGGATTACGGAATGAATCTTTTTAAGAAAGGCAAGGCACATATCATGGTTGCAACAACAGTGATTGAGGTAGGTGTTGATATCCCGAATGCAACAGTTATGGTCATTGAGAGTGCGGAAAGGTATGGCCTTTCACAGCTTCATCAACTCAGAGGAAGAGTAGGAAGAGGTGCCGATCAAAGTTATTGCATATTAATGTCAGGGTATAAATTGTCAAACGAGGCAAAAAAGCGAATTGATACTCTAGTAAATACAAACGATGGATTTGAAATTGCAGAGGTAGATCTTAAATTACGCGGGCCAGGGGATATCGAAGGAACACAGCAAAGCGGAATCCCTTTTGACCTGAAAATAGCAAACCTTGCCCGTGACGGACAACTGCTTCAGTATGCGAGAAACATTGCTGAGGACATCCTGGAATCAGATCCTGAATTAAAAGAAGAAAAGAATATACTGCTGTACCGTATGCTTCACAATATGAAAACTTCCGCATTTGACTGGAGTGTTATCAGTTAGTCATAGATCCGTTTATTATCCCGGGATATATTGATCACATCCTTTCCGGTTTTTATAATCCAATCTTTTTAATGGCTTAGCAAATAATGTTAAGAAAGTTTTTTACATTTATTTGCCCTAACCACAAAATTCGATACTATTAACTTCATGAGTGCTGTTGAATTTTCGAAAGTTGAAAAGTATTTCGTTCATGGTAACGAAATAAGAAAAACACATACAAATACTCCTTATATCATCGTGGATAATTTTCCGCTTCTGGGATTTCTGACCGCATTGCGCTTCCTTGAATGGGTAAGTGAAAATCCTTGCGGCGTGATCAGTCTTCCAACAGGTAAAACTCCGGAATATTTTATACTGTGGACTGCCTATTTAATGGAGAACTGGAATACCAAAAAAGGGAAAAACATACTTGGAAAATACGATCTTCATCAAATAAAAAAACCGGATCTGAAAAACCTTCAGTTTGTTCAAATCGATGAATTTTATCCTATTCGTTCCTCTCAACACAACAGCTTTTGTTATTATGTCAACAAATTTTATATTAAAGGTTTCGGACTGAATCCCCAAAAGGCCCTTTTCATAAATTGTGATGCTATAGAACTTCCTGATAAAAAACATTACTCGGAAGTATTTCCAGACTCACTAGTTGATCTTTCTCTCAGATACAGGGAACCTGTCAATTCTTTGGAATTGGAACAACAGAAATCAATTTTTGCCATTGACAACTGGTGCCTGAATTACGAATCAAAGATCCGTGAAAAAGGAGGTATTGGTTTTTTCCTGGGTGGCATTGGACCTGACGGACATATTGCATTCAACACCAAAGGCACCGATCATCACTCTACCTCGAGGCTTACCAACACAAATTTCGAAACACAGGCTGTGGCTGCTACAGACCTTGGAGGGATAGAAATATCAAGAAACAGGCCGGTGATTACCATTGGCCTTGAAACAATTACATACAATCCCCAAAATGTAGCTATCGTATTTGCCGCTGGTGAATCCAAAGCTCCTATGGTGAAAAATGCATTGGAACAGGATATTTCAAACCTCTACCCTGCAACAGCTCTTTCAGGGTTAAAGAATGCACGTTTTTACCTTACGAAAGGAGCTGCCTCGATGCTTGCTGATTCTGTTTATGAGTATTACATTATGGGCAGATGGACACAGGAGAAAACCGACAGGGCAGTAATTGATTTGTGTGTAAAGCTTGATAAATATGGCCATCATCTGACTTTGGGAGATTTAAGAAGGGATCCGTATTGCAAACTCATTCCCGATTTGAATAAACAAACAGTTCATTCAGTCATTGATTCGACAAGAAAAAAAATAAAACACGGTATGACCGGTGAAAAAAACCAGGTCTATTACCATACCGGTCCGCATCATGATGATATCATGCTCGGTATGCTTCCGCATATACACCGGCTTCTGCGCGATGAAACAAACCTGGCTCATTTTTCTATCCTGACATCAGGTTTTACGGCCGTCACAAATCGATTCATGATACAGGTTCTTGAGGATACTGTTCATTTTCTTGATGACGGACTGATCCAAATGACAGAATACCCTGACTTCTTTGAAAAAGGATACAAATACAAATGGGATAAAGATGTATATCATTTTTTGATTAAAGTGGCATCAGGAGAACCATTTGAGCTCAAAAGGGGCCTTTCTCACCGGATTGTCAGATCAATTGTGGAAATCTATAATGTTAAGAATATTGCACAACTCAGGGCACAGATCAAAGAAATCGTATTGGTACTCCGTAAAAGTTACGACGGAGAAAAAAATTTACCCGATATTCAAAGGTTAAAAGGTATGATTCGGGAATTTGAAGAAGAACTTGTGTGGGCATATTTTGGTATTCCGACAGATCATGTTCATCACCTGAGACTTGGATTTTACTCAGGCAATATATTTACCGAACAACCAAGTCGCGAAAGGGATGTAAAACCTCTGCTGAATCAGTTAAGGGTGATTCACCCATCCGTGATCAGTCTTGCTCTCGATCCCGAAGGCAGCGGACCCGATACGCACTACAAAGTCATGCAAGTCATTGCAGAAGCATTGCGTCTTTGGCAAAAAGAAGAGGATATCTCCAAACTCAGAATATGGGGTTACAGAAATGTGTGGTATAAGTTCCATCCCGCTGAAGCAAATGTAATTGTCCCCGTATCTCTTAATGCAATGGCTGTAATGAACAATGCCTTCTCAAACAGTTACCTGAGCCAGGTGGAGGCTTCATTTCCAAGTTATGAGCACGATGGAAAATTCAGCGAACTGACACAAAAAGTATGGGTAAATCAGTTAAAAACCATACAGCTTTTGTTAGGAAAAAATTATTTTTATGAACATGAAAGTCCCAGGATCAGAGCGACACATGGCATGCTTTTCTTCAAAGAAATGAATACAAATGAGTTTCTTTCGCATGCCCGGCAACTGGAAGAATCAATGGAAGGTGTCAGCGGAAGAGTATATGGCTGATCAGATGCACATACTCCGTTTTTTAACAAAAATTCTTAAACGTAACATTTTTCTGCATTTGCATGTAAAATATACAATATATTCAACTGTAATATGATAAAACTTAAAAAACTTTGCAGGTATCTTATATTTTCTATTCTGATTATAAACCTTTCAGATTGTAAAAAATTTGATGAATGGACGGATGAAAATCCCGATATTCTGCCTTTGAAACAGGGCTTTAAAACCTCGGCAGCCATTGGCTATTGTGTATCCCTCGCAGCAACTGTATTGCAGGGAGGTCCGATTCCCGAAAATGTAGTATTTGAAAGCACAAGTCATGGAGAATATTCAAATTCCGGTATTATGTACCTGTCAATGGATAAAAATTATCCGTTGCCTTTCAATAAACATATCGGGGATATCATTGTTGCAGGCATCTGGGAAAATGATGACTACGGTAGCATGAATACAGGAGTTATATCAATAGTATTTGGTAACCTGGATATTTTTGGTTCGGAATTCACTTTTTACGGCCTTCATACTGTTCCGGTCATGCAGGATCGTGAAACAGGAAAGATAATGACGGTTTATGCCAAGCAGGATATTGTATACGGACAAGGCAGCGATACCCTGTTGAACCTGAGTCTGTCCAATCCCCAGTTTAGTTCCGAACTTTTGCGTCTTGATGAAGAACCACCGGATGATGTGTTCGTCGCCGCATCACAAAATGTTTGGTTCATTACAATAGATCAAAACAATACAGCCGACATTTACGATGATTCATTTGTAGTTAACGGAGGAGGCCAGATTGCCGAAGCAACAAGTACTTCGGGAGGAATCCAGTACCATGCAATGATTGAAACCGAATTTATTTACGATGTTTGTTCTCAAAACCCGATTCGCGGTGATGCTTTTATGCAAAATATCAAGGCCGGTTCCGGAATAGAATTAGGCAACATCTACCTGAAATTTCATGATCGTTGCGATGGAAAAGCTTATGTTGAAATAAGCAGTGGAGAATACTTCAATTACATTGGCCGCAATGTGAATCTGAATTTCGATTAACACTGAACAATTTTATCTTTACAAAGTCATTTGCTAAATTGCTTGCGCACTATTCAAGCAATAAATTCTCCTTTAATATTCTGTAAATTTTGAAATCGGGATACCTGGCAATTGCTTTTTCGATCAGCGCACAGGCATCAAAATAATACAGATTATTGTGCAGGTTTGAAATGGCATTCAGATATTCAAAATGCGTATCCGGTTCAGCGATAGTATTAAAATTCTCAGACTCATCCTTTGCAGGAATTACAATGGTTCCCATTTCGGGTTTTCCGTTTGGTGTGTTACTGAGTGTCCAGTAATATGACCTTCCTTCAATCCAGTGTGCATCAGCCAGCGATATAAGACTATCTGCAACATTCTCCATTTCATAGATTACCTTCTGTGTTTGTGAATCAATCACTTTTAATCCTAAGTTCAGTTCTTCCGGATTCTTATAATACAATCGTAAAATGACATCATCTGTTTTTAACACCTTCGATTTTATCGGAAATACATTGCTTTTTCCTCTTATCCGGTATGCAGTGCCCGATTGAGCCAGTAAGCTCTGCCCTGTCCTGCTGTCATTTGCCATTTCATACAATTCTGATGAAACTGAGTTATCTTCAGGAGGGATCTTATAGCTTGACACGGCTGCCAATGGAATTTCTTCGCCCGAAAACAGCATGATCAGAGCATTACCTTTCATTAAAGACAACTCATCACCGGGAAAATAGCTCTGTGGCAATTCAAGAGGTATCTTTTTCGAATTGCGAAGGATTACACCATTACCGTCCAGCGATAAGATCATGGCTGTGAAGTTCCCTGAATTTTGTCCGTATGCTGACACGATCATTCCGGTTAAAAGGATCGCCAGGAATCTGCTTTTCATATGCATGTATCTTTTTTAAATCAATTTACAAATTACTAATAATATCAGGAGCACTGTTTTAAAAGTGAAATAAAGTTAATAACGAGAGGTGGGTAAATGGATGATTTTTTACAAACACTAACTATCTTGCATGTGTTATGATGAACAAAAAGCTGTTCATATTGATTTCTCTCCTCTTAGGTTTGACAATCAACCTGGTAGTAAGGGGTCAGTCGGAGAATGACGGTTCGGAAAATACACGAGTTGATCTTTTGGGACAGATCCGGTCTGACAAGGAAGATCTGCGACAAATAGATCCGTCAGAGAGTAACACACAGACAGATCTCCTGAAAACTATCGGAGCCGCGTATCAGCGATTGAATGAATTTGACAGCGCCATTTGCTATTACGAGAAAGGATTAAGCCTAGCACATGAAGCAGGCAACAAAGAGTTATCTTCTTCCCTGCTCTACAACCTGGGTTTGGTATACCTCAGCAAGGGGCTGTACCAAAAAGCACTTGAATATGCGCTTGATGCCCTTAAAACCGACAGGGAACTTAAGAATGCGGATAATATAGCTGCCTCTCTTAACGCTGTATCACTCATTTACCAGGAATGGGGTATGTATGATAAGTCCCTTGCCTACCGGCTCGAATCGATCCAACTTGCTGAAGAAAGCAATAATAATGTGGAAATAGCAAACGGGAATTACAACCTGGGGAATTTGTACAGCAAGATCGGAAAATCTGACAAAGCACTGGAATATTTTCAACTTGCGGAAAAAAATTACAATGCCCTCTTACAGGAACATCCTGAAGACATCGGCCTGAAACAGGGCTTGTCCGAATGCATCTATTCGATCGGAGGCATTCACCTTGTCCATAAAGATTATCCACAGGCAATAACCCTGTTTCACAATGCTTTGAAAATTAAACAATCCCTATCAGACAAGATCGGAATGGGCAATTGCTACTATCAACTGGGACTGGTCAACGCTCTCCGGGAAAATTATGAAGCTGCCCGGCAGAACCTGTTCATGGCCCTGCAATACAAAAATCTGGTGGATGACAGGAAGGGAATTGCGCTTGTGTATTACAGAATAGGCGATCTGTACTATCAGCAGCGAAAGATCTCCCAGTCTGAAACCTTCATTCATAAAAGCATTGAAACGGCGACGGCAATCGGAGATAAGGAAATTCTTCTCGAGGATTATAAAGTATTGTACCAGATCTATGCAGGAAAAAAGAATTACAAAGAGGCGCTGCAATACCATCAGATCGTTAAAGCCTACTCCGATTCCATAAAAAATGACAATACCACCAAAGTTGTGGAAGAGCTGAGTGTACGCTACGAAACGGATAAGAAAGAAAAAGAGAATGAGCTTCTTCTGCGCAACAATGAAATTAAGACCCTCACCATTCAGAAGCAGAAAACCTTTGGATTTTTTCTGTTCGGTGTTATTGCATTGGTTGTACTCATCGGGATTATCCTGTATGTGATGTACCGGTCGAAGCAAAAGACAAACAAGATCATCTCGCATAAAAACAAGCTGCTGGCTGAACAAAATGCCCTGATCACAAATCAGAAAAAGGAGATCGAATACAAAAACATGAACCTCACCGCCAGCATTGTATATGCGAAACGAATTCAGGATGCCATGCTGAGTGATGTGAAGAAGCTGAATGAAATTCTTGATGATGCCTTTATCCTGTTTAAACCCAAAGACATTGTAAGCGGCGACTTTTACTGGTTTGGCCAGAAAGGCGATAAGTTCATTATCTCGGCCATTGACTGCACAGGCCATGGTGTGCCCGGGGCATTTATGAGTATGCTGGGCAACTCATTTCTGAATCAGATCGTATTCAAACAGGGGGTGACATCGCCTGAAAAGATCCTCGGGAAACTGAGCAGCGAAGTACAGCATGCCTTAAAACAGGCTGAAACAAATAACCAGGATGGCATGGATATGGCGTTGTGCTCCATCGATCTGAAAACCAGATCGCTCGAATTTGCCGGGGCAAAAAATCCACTGGTCTATATACAGAATGACATTGCTGAACGAATCAAAGGCGACAGGTTGCCCATAGGAATAAGCTACAGCAAAGAGGCTTCTTTTACAAAACACACCATTGATCCCGAAGGGCCGACTTGTTTTTACATGTTTTCGGATGGCTACGCCGACCAGTTTGGCGGAACGGAAAACGGCAAATTCATGCTGAAACGCATGCAGGATCTGTTTGTTGAGATACACAAAAAGCCTATGGAAACCCAGAAAGAAATTCTCGACTCTACCATTGAGAAGTGGATGGACGGACAGGAACAGATTGATGATATCCTTGTTGTAGGGTTTAAAATGGGATAAACTGCGCCAATAAACGCTTAACTATGAGAACTTTTTCTACTTTGCTTTTTCTTATTGCAGGATTTGCCTGTTCGTGTGAACTGTATGCCCAGTCTGCCTACCCTATTGAAACGGTAATCCAGAAAGGGCACTCAGCCTACATTACCTGCGTGGCCTTCAGCCCCGATGGTAACTATGTGATTACCGGAAGTTACGACAATACCCTGAAATTGTGGAACGCAAAGAACGGGAAGGAAATACGCACATTCTCCATGCACACCGGTCCTGTACGGTCGGTATGTTTCAGCCCTGACGGCAGCCGCATACTCACTTCTTCGGTCGACAACAAAGCGCATGTTTACGATATTGCCACCGGCAAGCTTCTGGTGGAAATAGTGATTGACATAGACAGGCTGTTCAAAGCCTGCTATAGCCCCGGCGGATCGAAGATCCTGACCATGAACGACAGGGATGGCATAGCGTTATGGAACGCTGCAACAGGTGAAAAGATGGGTGAATTTAAAAAAGATTATGCGGCCACCATATATCCCGGGTGGTTCAGCAGGGATGGAAACAAGCTGATGACCTACGCGAATTACAGTGAATCTCAGCTTGTTGATCTGACGGATAGCACGAAGAACAAAACCTTTCCCATGGAAAAATCCTTTTCCTATGCCATCAGTGCCGATAACAAATACCTCGCCATAGGTTCAAACAAAGAAATGGTAAAACTATTCGATATGGAAAACGGCGAAGAACTGTATGCGCTCGATCCCAACGAAGAGAAATCGTGCGACGGCTGCAAAACCCTGATTGCCTTCAGCCACAGCAGCAAGTACCTTGCTTCGTATTCAAAATACGCGGGGGTGGTGCTGTGGGATGTGAAAAAAGGCAGCCGTGTACAAAGCTTTGAATTCGACGATTCCTGGACCGATGAGATCTCTTTCAGTCCCGATGATAAGTATATTATGGTAACTGCCGACGATGAAAGTTTTGTCTGGGAAATAAAAACAGGCAAGAAGATCCTGCATCTTTCTTTCGATGGTCTGGAATGTCTGCCCGTTTTCAGCCCCGACAGCAAATACCTGCTCACTACAAACAAGAACAATACCGCAGCGCTTTGGAATATTCAGTCAGGGAGGAAAAGCAGGTTATTTGAAGGCTGCCTGAACAAACAGCGCGATGATGGGATGAAATATGACCAGGGCAACTGGTACGATTCCAACATTATACGATACCTGCGCATAAAATCGGCCCTGGCCCTTAGTCCGGACGGAAATTATCTTGTAAAAGGAAATATCGATTCCATTGCCGTACTGCTGAATATCCAAACCGGGAAAATTGAGAGAAAGTTCGTCGGGCATTCACAGGCTGTGCTCTGTGCCGATATCAGCAGCAACGGAAAATGGCTTGTAACAGGGAGCGGCGACAGACGGATCAAACTTTGGGATCTGTCCACAGGCAAGCTGATCAAAACCATTAAAGGGTTTGCAGAACTGATCTTTGATGTGAGGTTCAGCAGTGATGACAAATACCTTCTCGGCAGCAGCTGGGATGCCACCATGAGAATATGGGAGACCGAAAGCGGTAAACTGATCAATTACATGAACCTCGACAATGTTTCTCCTTACCGTGTTGAATTCACACCCAACGATCTGTACATAGCAGCTTCTGACCTGGGGAATAATTTCAAACTCTGGGAGGTAGACGCCGGAAAAGAATTCAGAAGCATAGTAGGGCATACCAACCTGGTCACCGACCTGTGTTTTAGTCCTGACGGCAAATTGTTGGTATCTGCCAGTCTCGATGGAAAAGTAAAAATATGGGACCTGCTTTCTGGCATGGAGGTAAACAAATATTCAGGGCATACCTCGGGTGTTTTTTCCGTGGCCTTTCATCCTTCGGGCGAATATGTACTGTCGGGGGGCAACGACAGAGCCATAAGGGTATGGGACCCGGTTACAGGAAAAGAACTGCCTACCCTGGAAGGACATTCGGGAGGCGTAACTTCACTGCAGGTATCGGAAGACGGAAATACTCTGGTCTCGTGCAGCGTGGATGGTGAAATAAAGGTCTGGGACCTGGCAAATTTCAAAGAACTGTACACCTACATACAGATTGACCGTTACAGCTGGCTGGCAAAAAATCCGCAATCGTACTTCGACGGTTCTCCCGAAGCATTGAAACGGATAAATTATGTTTCGGGCCTGGAAGTAGTACCCGTGGAATCGCTTTTTGAAAAATACTATGCGCCCAACCTGATCCGGAGAATACAGGAGGGAAAAGAATTTACTGATTCGGGTTCCGGTCTGGAGGAACTGATCAAAGACATACCCAAAGTGGAAATGAATATTCTGCCCGACAATTCGATCAGTAGCATTGCAACTATTGATTCCGTTGAGTGGTTTCATGACAAAATTACCCTTTCGGTGCAGGCCACGGATATGGGCGGAGGAATAGACGAATTAAGGTTGTACAACAACGGCAAGCTGATACAGAATATCACCTACCCCGGCACGGCAAAACGAAGCGGAAAGCAATATAAAGAGACCATTGAAGTGCCCGTATATGCCGGTAAGAACCTGATAACCGCCACAGCATACAATAAAGACAGGACCGAATCGGAGGAAGCCTTTTTAACGGTGTATTATGACGGTGTGGAATCGGATGTGGATCTCTACATTTACTCCATAGGCATTAACAAGTACAAGAACCCTTCGTATGAGCTGACCTATGCCGTGAACGATGCAAAATCGTATACGCGAACCATAAAACAGGGAGCCAACGGCATATTCAAAAGCATTGAGGAATACTTTGTAAAAGACAACGATGCGAGCAAAGAAGGCATTGAGCAGGTCTTTGCCGGGCTTGCGCAAAAAGCCGGTCCAGAAGATGTTTTTGTTTTTTATTTTGCCGGGCACGGGGCCATGAGTGAGGGTAGTGAAAATGAAACGCCCGGATTTTACATTATCCCCTACGATGTAACCAACCTGTATGGCGATGAGGCGCAGCTGAAAGAAAAGGCGATATCCACAGAGGAGTTGCTCAACCTCTCGAAAAACATTGCGGCAGGCAAGCAGCTTTTTATTCTGGACGCCTGCCAGGCAGGCGGTGCACTGACAGCATTTAATGCCAGAGGGGCAGGCCGTGAGAAGGCAGTGGCCCAGCTGGCCCGAAGCACCGGAAGCTTTTTTCTTTTGGCAAGCGGGGCCATACAGTTCGCCTCGGAAGCCCGCGAACTGGAGCACGGCATTTTTACTTATGCCATTATTGAAGCACTGCAGGGCAAAGCAGACGGCAGCACCGGCGATAAGAAAATAACCGCCAACGAGTTAAAGGGCTATGTGGAAGACCGTGTGCCCGAGCTTACCCGGCAATACATGCTCACCCCGCAATACCCTACAGGCTACAGCTATGGCCAGGATTTCCCGATTGTGATTGTGAGGTAAGCGGAAATTATTGTAATTTGTGCAGATTAAAGACCCTTCCCGCTACCGCACGATTGATTTCGTCGGGCCCCGATGACTATAACTTATAATGAAGCATGCATAAATTTATCACCGGTATTATTCCAATCATCCGGATTGGTCATCCAGCTTTCGATAACCGGTTCTAATTCCTCTGCATCATTAAGGTCTGACCAGAAATTGTGCTGTGGATTATACATCCATTCTTCAATCTCAGGTTCATCTTCAATGGGATCAGAATTCCAAAAATCATTATGAGGGTTGCACATCCAGTCCTGTATTTCATATTCGGCTTCGAAAGCTTCTTCATCTATAGAATAGTAATCATTTTCAGCCTTCAGAGTGGCGGGACTCTCAGTGTACTCAGAATCCACATTTTCAGTTTCATTAGAATTCTGATTTACATCAGAACCATCATTTGCTATTAAGGAAGCTTGTATCAGAATCATTCCTGCTACAAGAAATGCTTTTGCCGGATAAGTAGTTTTTGTTTTCATTGTTGCAGTTTTACTATTTAATTATTTGACAAATGTACGGGGTTGACTTATCATCTATGTCATTTCCAGGTAAAAGAACGTCACGAATTGTCATGAGTTTGTAAAATCATTTCAATCATTGATAAGGGCATACTATTTAGCCCTCCTCAGCGTGGATTGTATCTACGTGCACCTGAAAGGCAGTTCCCTTAACGGCTGGAAATGATTTGCGTATAATGACACCTGAGATCTTGGAGATACTCACCAATAAAGAAGCCATCGCTATCGACCAGGATCCATTGGGTAAACAGGGATATCGTTTTATGGATCACCGCGGCAAAGAAATTTGGATCAGAGAGCTGTCAGGTGGTAACTGGGCTGTTTGCATTTTCAACTATGAAGATGTGGCATTTCATTTACGAATTAACTGGGAGCATGTATATATTCTTAATGGCAAATATGAAGTCAGGGATATCTGGAGCAAAAAAGATTTGGGAACAACTGAAAAAAATATGCAATTTGAAATTCCGGCCCATAATGCCGTGTTGCTGAAACTGAAGAAAGTTACGCAGGATTAATCATTGTAAAACAGCTGTCATGGATCGCTCCTTATCATCGAGGATACCTGTTACGCGAACCTTATAGAATTCGTTTTCCTGAAGCTGTTTTCCCTGAATCAGAATTGGTACATAATGTTCACCGTACCCTCTGGCCCCTCCTTTGGATTTGTTTCGTTCAACCAACAGGATTTGTTCTTTGCCAATAAATTTCTTTCTATATTCAAGCTTCATTGTATCGGCAATTTCTCTTATCGTTTTGCTGCGATTGCTCTTTACCTGTTCACTGATTTGATCTGTTAAACGATCGGCGAGTGTTCCTGAACGACGAGAATACTTAAAAGTATGGATATGGCTGAAACCTGCCTCCTGCACTACTTTGCAGGTATCCAGAAATTCGTCTTCCGTTTCTCCGGGAAAGCCAACAATGACATCCGTTGTAAAATTAAATCCGGGATAGTGTTTACGAAACTGATCAATTGTATTCATATATTGAGCAATGGAATATGTACGACGCATACGCATCAATACTTTATCGGAACCACTCTGCAAACACAAGTGCAAATGAGGACAAAGTTTAGGGTTCTCAAATTGTGCAAGGAATTTATCTGTGAATCCTTCCGGTTCAATAGAAGAAACCCGTACACGAAAATCACCGGGCAATGTAAGAATCTTCTCTACCAGATCATCAAATTTCAACCCATCAAAATCATATCGGCTAATATTGACACCGGTAAGAACCATCTCTTTGTTCCCAAGTTCAACTGATTTGTGCACATTCTCAAGCACATCATCTGCAGATCGGCTGATTGCCCTGCCTCTAACCTTTGGGACGATGCAAAACGTACAGAAATTATCACACCCATCCTGAATTTTGATTGCACTTCTGGTATGAAGACTTTTCTCAACAAGACTATAATTGAAGGTGTCCTGTTTCAACGCCGACGGGTGTATCAATTCTCCTTTAAAATGAGAATCAACCAGGGAAAAAACAGAACCTTTGTTTTTGTTGTCTACGATATACGTAATGTCCTTCCTGTTTTCAAGATACTCCTTCTGACTTAACGCCAAACACCCGGCAACAACCAGAATTGAATCATCACCTGAAGCACGCACGGCCTGGTTAATCGCGTGCTTTGATTTTCTATCTCCCTGATTCGTAACCGTACATGTATTTACTATATAAACATCTGCCTTGTCACTGAAACTGACTATGTCATATCCTGCATTGTAAAAATCAGTTACGAGTGAATCTGTTTCAAACTGGTTCAATCTGCAACCCAGTGTCCTAAAAGCGACCCTTTTTTTCATGCTTCTGTCAATGCTGTGTTATATACACTGATCAATTTCCCTTCTGTTGCAAAATCAGCAGCCGATATTATTTCCACCTCAACAAATTCACCAATTAACTGTATATTTTCAGAGGCAAACCGAACAATAATTTTCCCTTCCGTCAAACCGGAAAGAAATCCTTTTTGACGATCGAAACCGGTAACCAGCACTTTGTATTTCCTCCCTGTCATTTTTTTATTGTATTCCAGTGAATGTTGCTGAAGCAAATCTGAAAGTCTGAGTAACCTGTCTTTTTTAACTGCATGTGTCACATCGTCTTCCCATCGTGCACTTGCAGCTCCCGGTCGTGGTGAATACCTTGCTATATAAGCCATATTGAACCGGACTTCATCCATAACTTTCCATGTATTCATAAATTGCTCCTCTGTTTCCTCCGAAAATCCAACAATGATGTCTGTAAAAATGGTGGCTGAAGGAAGGTATTTTTTAATTGACGCAATAATTCCGAGGTAATCTTTCAGACTGTGGCCCCTGTTCATTTTCATTAAAACCTTGTCATCGCCCGATTGTAAAGGCAGATGTATCTGTTTAGCGAGGCACTTGTACCGTCTTATTGTCTTTAGTACATCATCTCCCATATCACAAGGATGAGGCGAAGTGAAATACACCCAGAAATCTCTCGATGTCTGATTTCCATATTCCCCGATATTTTTTAAAAGTCCGGCAAAAGAAATTTCCTTTCCTTTTTTATCTAACCCATATGAATTAACATTTTGCCCAAGAAGTGTAATTGACTTGTAACCTCTTTCAACCAATTGCTTCAACTCATCCAATATCTCAGTACCCGAACGTGATATTTCTCTTCCTCTTGTATAGGGTACCGCGCAAAAAGTACAAAACTTATCGCAACCGTTTTGTATTGGAATAAACGCCTCAAATTCTGATCGATATTGTGGATTCACCTTCCAGAATTCGAATATCCCGGTTTCAGGTTTTTTCATAAGAATTGGCTTTCCGGCTATGGTCTTATGATGATCAAATACCAATGTCCGGAAATCAGGTGCTTCTGATTCTTTTCCCCGAGTATCCGGTTCTATCCTTTCATTTGCTGAAAATGGTGTGACAATACCATACTGATGAAGCATCTCCGGAAATTGCTGTAATTCAGTGATCAGAAAAACCAGATCAAATAATCTCAGGAATTTTTCACGATCAACAGGCAAAACACAACCCGTTACAAAGCTTATCAGGTTTCTTTTGTCTTTCCATTTGTTCCATTTGTGAATTTTAGTGTACACCTTGTCGATTGCTTTCTGTCGTACTGAGCAGGCTACAATGCCTAATAAATCAGCATTTTCTTCATTATCGGTCCAGGTATACCCCATCTGTTCAATAACAGTGATTATTCTTTCACTGTCTGACTTATTCATCTGACATCCCAATGTAACCAGGTGAAATCTCATATCTGTCACGAACTGTTTATTTTCATCCATGCAAGGATGATCAAAAATTAAAAGTAAATTTCGTTTCGTATTTGTTCTGAATCCAATCCTCCCGATATGAGAAGATCATAGACTTCATATAGCTAATCACAATTGCCGCAAAGATAAATCAAAGTATCCGATTCTGCTTCATTGCCGGCCATATTATCAATGAAAAGACCTTTCCTGGTATATTTGGTTCCTTTGTGAACAAGAATCAATACAAAAAAGTTGTTTTTGTTATACTAATGACAATGCAATTGACAGGAAGCATGATTTAACTGGTATAAATGAAACCTGTATTCACAAACTTTTTGTATTTTGTCGAACGAAAACCTGAAATTGAATACCATAAAATCCTGATGATCAACTTAAAAGCAATTAAGCCTTACTGTCTTAAAACACTTAAGGTGTTCAGAAAAGCATTAACTGTGCTGGGATTTATTTTGCTGCTATCTGTCCTGTTGAGTTTTACAGACTGTCCGTTCTGGGCATATTACTGGTTGGGAACTTACAATGCAAAATTAACTCAAGAGCCAAATGTTCTGGTGGTGATGGGAGGTGGTGGAATGCCTGGTCCTGACGGACTTTTGCGATGTTTCTTTACTTCGGAAATCGCAAAGGAAATTCCGGATTCCAAAATTATTATTGCTATTCCCGGTGATACGGCAAAACATGAAAAATCACCGGAGCTACTTATGGCACAAGAATTAATTCTTCGTGGCATTGACAGTTCAAGAATATTATATGAGAATAAAGGACATAATACCAGAAGCCAGGCAGTCAACATCAGGAAAATGTTCTATGCAAAAAATATTGATAGTGTGGTTATTCGAATTGTTACATCGCCCGACCATATGTTTCGTTCTGTGGCCGCGTTCCATAAAGTCGGCTTTCAATACGTCGGAGGAAGACCATCGTTTGAGGAAGCCATTGATGAGGAAATACTGGTCAGAAAGGACATAACAATAAAAGAATTGCAAGCAGAAACCCGTAAGCTGAATTTGCGATATAACATGTGGAATTATATGAAATACGAAATAACAGTTTTGCGGGAATGGTGCGCCATTGTCTATTATAAGCTAAAAGGCTGGATATAAAATCAACTATTCATACTCAACAAATCTGATTCTTCCAGCTCAAAAATATCTTCTGCTTTGCATCCGAAATAATAGTTCTCTTTAACATTCTATTCAAAGAATATTAATTTTGAATTCTGATATTATATATTATGATTTTCCCGGATTCTTTTGAGAACAAAACTGGATTTGATCGTATCCGACAGATGGTTTCCGAAGACTGTCTATGTCAACTTGGGAGGAATCTTGTTGATTCCATGGCTTTTGAAGTTCATATTAATACGATCATACATCAACTTGATCTGACTGAAGATGTAAGAAATATACTTCTTTTCGAGCAAAACTTTCCGCAGGAGAATTATATCGACAGCACACAATGCCTTGAAAAGATGAAAATTGAAGGCAGCTATGCTGAAATGGATGAACTGAATAATCTTAAGAAATCAATTTCTACAATAAAGAATCTCGAACATTTCTTCAGCAAAACTGAAAACAAAGAAAAATACAGGTTTATTTGTTCAGAATTTTCAGATCTTAAGTTTTTTCCATTCATTGAAAAACACCTTGATATTATTCTTGATAAGCAGGGTTACATGAGAGATAGTGCATCACCGGATCTAAAACAAATCCGGCAGGAAATCAAGCAAAAACAATCTTCTGTTTCCAAACGCATTCAAAATATTCTGAAAACAGCTCAAAAGGAAGGCGTAGCAGATCATGATGCGGAAATTACACTCCGTGAAGGCAGACCGGTCATACCTCTTCATACAAGTAGCAAAAGAGCCCTGGGGGGTATTGTGCATGATGAATCCGCTTCAGGGAAAACAGTATTTGTTGAACCGGGAGCAATTGTTGAAATGAATAATGAGATTCGTGAGTTAATCTATGCCGAAAGGAGAGAGATCATTAAAATACTAATACACTTTGCTGATTTTATAAGACCTCACATTAATGAAATGCTCGAAGCATATAAAGCACTTGGAAAAATAGATTTTTTAAGAGCAAAGGCAAAGTTCGCTTTGAAGATAAACGGGAAACATCCAATTGTTAATAATACCCCTGGCTTTTACTGGAAAAATGCTGTACATCCTTTATTGTATCTTTCTCATTCGTCTGAAAGAAAAGAAGTTGTGCCGTTAGATATTCATCTTAATACACAAAATCGCATACTCCTCATTTCAGGACCAAATGCAGGAGGAAAATCAGTATGTCTGAAAACTGTCGGATTGCTTCAATATATGGTACAATGTGGCATGTTGGTTCCAATGTCAGAAAATTCAGAGGCAGGCATCTATCAAAATATTTTTATTGATATCGGAGATGAACAATCGCTTGATAATGATCTGAGTACGTATAGCAGCCATTTATTAAACATGAAGTTCTTCGTAAAAATGGCTGATCATGAAACCCTGATTTTGATAGACGAATTTGGCACGGGAACAGAACCATCTCTCGGTGGGGCTATTGCTGAAGCAATTCTGGAAGATATAAACAAAAAAGAAGCTTTTGGTGTATTAACCACGCATTATGCAAACCTGAAATATTTTGCTTCTGAAACCCCGGGGATACTCAATGGAGCCATGCTTTTTGATACACAGAATATGAAAGCTCTTTTTAAGCTTTCTATCGGCAAACCCGGCAGTTCATTTGCCATTGATATAGCACGAAATATTGGTCTGCCGGAAAAGATTCTTCAAAGTGCCTCTGAAAAAATTGGTGAAGATCATGTGAACTTTGAAAAACACCTCAGGGAAATTATTCGGGATAAAAAATACTGGGAAGAAAAAAGACAACGCATCCGTAATGTTGAAAAAACACTTGATAATTTGTATAATAAGTACACGTCCGAGCTTGAGGAGATCCAAAAAGAAAGAAAAAACATTCTGAAAAAGGCGCAAAACGAAGCAAATGAAGTTTTAAAAAATGCAAATAAGCAAATTGAACGAACAATACGGGAAATTAAGGAAAGCAATGCCCGTAAAGAAAGAACGCAAAAAGCCAGGGAAGAACTGGAAAACTATAAAAAGGAGATTACAAATCAGGATACTTCGGATCAGATTGATAAGAAAATCATAGAAATACAACAAGCAGGTGAACGTTTGGTAAAACACAGTACTGATTTGGAACATACTGCAAAAAATACGAACAAAGCAAAAAAGATATCTGCCGAATCTTCAATCCAAAAGGGAGATGCCGTACGACTGAAGGATATGGACAGCATCGGAGAAGTCCTTGAAGTCAATGATAAATCGGTGTTAATAGCATTTGGGAATATGATTACAACAGTCGAACGTTCCAAAGTAATAATTGAAGAGAACAATGATCTTTTAAAAATCAGGAAAACAAGGAAAGCGAGCAATTATGAAGAGCGCCGGCTTAATTTTAATTCCCGGATTGATGTTCGCGGATTACGGGGAGAAGAAGCTATTGCCAAAGTTCAGGATTTTATTGACGATGCTCTTGTTGTTGCTGTAAAGACAGTACGAATATTACATGGCAAAGGAAATGGCATACTCCGCCAGCTTATAAGGGAGTACCTGAACTCCAGTCAACTTGTCAGATCCGTGAAAGATGAACACCCGGATCAGGGAGGTGCAGGAATTACAATTGTCGAGCTGGATATTTAATACATCAGTTCATAATAAACCCCGGATGAACCGTTCAGATATTTTGAAATTCATTTATTTTTACTTTATCTGAAGTAAGCGATAAGATGGTAATCATTTTTTGTGAACGAATAACTCCCAGAATTACATATACCTTAAACATTATTTTCAATGAGGTATTAGGAATTGCCTGTGAAATTATCAACAACAGGGAGATCTTTAATCAATCAAAAGAGAGGAAAATCAATTACTCAAAAGCAAAGTTTGCAAATTGTTTTACAATTGATCCTGCGGGATTATTAGAGCAGACCGGTTTGACTGAAAATAAAATTGAATTTGGCAGTTGGAAGAATTTTCCTGTATTTTTCAATAGACCAACAGGAGATATGCCTTTTGACCTGTTCTCTGCTGTTTTTTACCTTGTCTCGCGCTATGAAGAATACCTGCCTTTTCAGGAAGATGCATTCGGTAGATTTGAAGCAAAAAAGAGTATTGCTTCAAAAGGCGACTTTCTTCATTTGCCTGTTATCGATCTTTGGTGTATTGAACTGGCAAAAGTCTTAGACATTTGCAAATCATGTAAAAACATACAGGAGGAAAAATATAAATTCCAATTGACTATTGATGTAGACCACGCATGGGTTTTTAAAAATAAAGGCCTGGTTTATTTTACGGGTGGATTAATAAAGGATATTGTTTTTTTGAAATTTAAGAAGTTCCATCATCGTATTCAGGTACTGTGTAATTGTTTGCCTGATCCGGGATATACGTTTGACTACCTGAAAGAGATACAAAACAAACTGAGCCGACAGATAAAGTACTTTGTGCTGTGCAGTGGAAAAGGGAAGTATGATAGAAACATTTCTGCCGGGAATAAAAACTTCCAAAGACTCCTGAAAACTCTGGACAATAATAGTTCCATCGGAATTCATCCGTCTTATGCTTCCAACAAGTCCTTCAATATTCTTGAAAAAGAACTTAAGTGTCTATCCGAAATACTGGAACGCAAGGTGGAAATCAGCAGGCAGCATTATCTGAAGCTGAAACTTCCGGATACCTATCGCAATTTAATCAGACTTGGAATTCACGAAGATTACAGCATGGGATTCGGAAGTCGAACAGGTTTCAGAGCAGGTATTGCCCGTCCTTTTTACTTTTACGATTTGTACGAAGAAAAACAGACATTGTTAAGAGTAATACCCTTTCAGATCATGGACAGAACGTTGTTGTCCTATCTGAAATATTCTCCGGAGCAAGCTGAAAAAGAAATGGAGTATTATACAACAACGATCAAAAGTGTTGGCGGAACTTTTGTTAGCTTGTGGCACAATGACAGTCTTGGTAATTTTGGAGAATGGCAGGGATGGAGAAGTGTTTTCGAAAAGATGATTGAACTAAATCAAAATTCATGATCAGCTATCTTAAGCATAATGAAATCGATAAAAAAAAGTGGGATCATTGTATATCCGTTGCTCCCAATGGTTTTATATACGCTCTTTCCTGGTATCTTGATGTTGTAAGTTCAAATTGGGATGCACTCGTATACAATGACTACGAGAAGATAATGCCATTGCCAAATCGCTCTAAATTTGGTATTCACTATTTATTCACTCCATCATATGTTCAGCAGTTGGGTATTATTGGAGAAAACAATAATTCTGAACAGACCGACAGTTTTATTGCAAGAATTCCTTCAATATATAAGCTGATCGAATTGAGTATGAATGAGCAGAACAAAACTCTGAATTCTCACCACGTAATGATCAATAAGGTAAATTATATTTTAAACCTCGAAAAAACGTATTCCGAAATTCAAAAAGGGTATAGCAGAAATTGCAAACGAAATATTGCAAAAGCAATTCAGGCAGGCTATCAAATTGCAGCGCCTTTGAATACTGAAAAATTTTCAAAATTCATACAGGAACATCTTCAAAAACAGATCCATAAAATTACTGCATCTGATTTTCAACTACTAAAACAAATTACTGAAGAATGTATTAAAAGAGACCGGGCAGAAATAATTTGTGTACAAAACAAATCAGGAAAAACAGTTGCTGCGGGTTCCTTCCTTATATCCGGTGACAGAGTGATATTTTCAGTTTGTGCATCATCACCCGAAGGAAAAGCAAACCAAGCCATGTATTATTTGGTAAACAGTCAGATTGAAAAATATTCCGGTAAATACAAATTGTTCGACTTTTCAGGTTCGAATATAAAAGGAATTGCTTATTTCAATTCTACATTTGGTGCTGAAAAAATACAATATCCGTTCCTGAAAATCAACAGGCTGAATTGGTTTGAAAAATTACTTTCGGGAAAATTTTACTGATTTGAATAATAAAAACCATGTATCTTTGATCGATCCTGGTAAGATCAGAAAAATGAAATGCTTTTTCAGTAAAAACCGATTCGTATATTGATTATATTATAGTATGCCTGGTATAAAACCAATATTTTTCAAACTTACAACCCCTTTAATCAAAACAATAGGTTTAAAAACACTGTCTGAAATATCAAATTGCCATTTCATACTGCCTCTATATCATTGCATAAATGAGAAACCTCCGGCTCATATAAAATACCTTTATCCTGTAAATACACCCGGCAATTTTTTGAGGGATATTGAATTGTTGCTCAAGCATTTTCAACCTGTAACACTTGAAGAATTGATTCAAATTACCAAAGAGAATACAATTCCGAAAAAACCGGTTTTTCATTTAACTTTTGATGACGGACTATCTGAATTTGATTCTTATGCCGCACCAATCCTTCTGAAAAAAAGTATCCCTGCCACATGCTTTCTAAATTCCGAATTTATTGACAACAAAGCAATGTTTTACCGCTTTAAGGCCAGCATTTTAATTGATCACCTTCACAATCAACCAGTTGGTTCAAAAGCCTGGAATATTTTTCACGCCTGGCTGAAAGAAAATCACCTGCAAAACAAATACTATCGTAAAGTTCTTCTTGATATAGATTATGAGAAGCAAAATTTCCTGGAATCGCTGGCTAAAGAATTGAAAGTTGATTTTAAAAATTACCTGAAAAAGTACAAACCATACCTGGATAAGGATCAAATACAATCATTAATAAAAAAAGGATTTACTTTTGGTGCTCATAGTATGGATCATCCGGATTACAGATTTATTGACGAGCCGTTACAAATTGAACAAACATTGAACAGTATTGATATTATTTCTTCCGCTTTCGGGTTGGATTATAAAGTTTTTTCCTTTCCATTTACCGATCATGAAATCTCAATGCAATTCTTTCATTGCATTCAGGACAAAACAGATCTCTCTTTTGGCTGTGCAGGAATTAAGAAAGATACAGCTTTCTCAAATCTTCAAAGAATTCCCGTTGAAGAATACAATTTATCTATGCAGGATACTCTTAAAAAAGAATTACTATATTATTTCTTATTGAGGATCATTAACAAACATAAAATTATCAGACATTAATCAAAACAGGTTTTGGCATATGCATTGGATGATTCAAAGATTGTACGAAAATTTTCAGCTGGAAAACAAAAGAACTTGTTTGCACATCGAAAACAAGTCATATAGCTATGCCAACATCTATGAAAGAGTGAAATCAATCCGAAAAATACTATCAGAAACAACCAAACAGGATTTTATAGGAATTGTATCTGAAAATTCTGAAGATACTTATGCCTCCATACTGGCATGCTGGTTTAGTGGAAAAGGGTTCGTCCCAATTCATCCAAGAAATCCCGCCGAAAGAAATGAGAAAATTCTTGAACAGGCTAAAATAGACCTGGTGCTTACTTCCGGTGCCGCATACATAAATTGCCTGCCAAAAACCAAAAATCTGGCTATCGTTCAAACAGACGATCTTCAGAAAGTAAAAAAAACATTACAGGTAAAGGAGATTCCCGAGACGACTGTGTTTTGTGTTTTATTCACTTCAGGAAGTACCGGTCAGCCCAAGGGAGTCCCATTAACTCTTAAAAACATAGCATGTACTCTTGATGCATTTTTCTCTCTTGGCTATAACTTAGCAGAAAACGACAGGTTTTTACAAATGTTTGAATTTACATTTGATTTGGCAATGATGTCATTTTTGCCCGCTTTCTGCCTTAGTGCCTCAGTCTATACAGTAGGATACAATAAGATCAGGTACCTTGAAGCTTTAAGAACATTGCAGGATCACAAGATCTCGTTTGCTATTATGGTACCCTCAACATTGACTCTCCTGCAACCCTATTTTTTAAAAATTCAACTGCCCGAACTTAACTATGCTTTAATAGGGGGTGAACCTTTCCCGCTTGATCTGGCAAAAAGTTGGAGCGGATGCGTTCCAAATGCTACTATTATCAATGTTTATGCACCTGCAGAAGCAACTATGTTGTGTATGGGATATACTTATGATCGTGATGTTGAAAAAAACAAAGCTCATAACGGGATCCTTGCATTCGGGAAGCCATGGAAAAATACAACTGCCTTGATTATTGATGAGAATATTGAAATTGTTGCAGAAGGACAAACCGGGGAATTATGTTTTTCCGGAGATCATGTAATGCAGGGATATTTGAACCAACCTGATCTGAATGAGGAAGCATTTTTTCAAAAAGAAATTCATGGGGTTCGCTTAAGATTTTACCGGACAGGGGATATGGTTTATTTTAAAGATGGCATATATTATACATGTGGAAGAAAAGATTTACAGGTGAAGGTACAGGGGCACAGAGTAGAGCTTGAAGAAATTGAATGTGTTGCACGAAAGGTTTTAAGTATTCAACAGGTATTTGCATTGGCAGGATCAAGCAAAAGAGGAACTACTGAAATTTACCTGATTATAGCTTCTGAAAAAAATAATGAATCATTTGTAAGAGATAAGCTAAAAAGCAAATTGCCGCCATACATGATCCCGAATTCCATTAAATTTGTCGACAAACTGATTTACAACGATCATGGTAAAATAGACCGGAAAGCACTAAAAAAAATGTTTGAATGAATTCAATACTAAATCAGGAGAAAAGACTTTTCTTTGCAAAATTAATACGCCAAAATCATTTTAGCCTGTACAAAAACCTGGTTGACTTCTGTTCATTTGAATTCGTAAACACTGAACATTATTCTGCCATTAAAACAAATCTGGAATGGCCAAATATGATTTACAATTTAGATTTCAGGTTCATTAAAACAACTGAGTTGTTGCAGGAGATAAGCCAGAAAATCAAGATGAAAGAGTTGCCTAATCTTTTGCTTATTGATTCAATAGCTAAACCTGATGACTTTGATATAAAAACACGCAAACATGGCATACTGCCAGTTATGAGATGGCCCGGTATGATTTTCGATCTTGAATATGCAAAAACAGAAAGAATTAATCTTCCGGATTTTGAGATCAGAAAAGTAGATGATTTGAATTTATTAACCGAATGGATATCTATAAGCAACCGTAATTTTTTCACTAAGAAAGGTTTGGATGCTACATCATTACAGCCAATAATGAATGCACACAATATCCGGTTATTTCTGGGCATATATCAAAAAACACCGGCATCCGCGATATTGATCAACCAAAACATGAATACTTCCGGTATTTATATTGCTTCCACTTTACCTGAGTTCACAGGAAAGGGATTTATGTCTGCACTGGTTGGTTTTTCCATAGCTGAAGCTGTTTCGGAAGGTTTTGAATATTGTTTGCTGGAGGCAACACGGCAGAGTTATCATTTATATACTAATATAGGCTTTCAGAATATATGCAATTTTGATATCTATTGGAAACCAGATGAATTGACTTGATATGACAGATACAAATAAAATTTGGAATAACCTGAATGAAATTTTCAGAGAAGTCTTTAAAAATGAAAACCTGAAAATTTCCCATTCTACAAAAAACACAGACATAGATGGATGGACATCATTAAATCACGCTATCTTAATTGATGCGATTGAAAAAAAATTCAGCCTTACATTTGATCTGGATGAAATACTGACCATGCAAACGGTAGAAGATATTTTCAAAACCATTGAAAGCAAGATCAATTCATAATGTTTATTCAGGAAATTACATTGTCCGGCCTTCAGGATTTTATAGTCTCTGAGGTTTATACTATTGCAGAGGAAATTCCCATTACATTGCATCGCGCCCGATCACAGATGAAAAATCCCAGGGCCGATACAGAAGATGTACTGCTGATTGTTGCTTATAATGAGAATTCAGAACTCATTGGTTATGTAGGAGCTCTCCCGGATAGGATTAAAGGAAAATATAAAGTTGTCTGGAACAGCTGCTGGTACGTTAATCCAAAGCTTGGACAAACATTGGCCCTGCCTCTTTTTCTTAGGTTTGTCAAAGCATGGAAGGGAAAAATTCTCTTAAGGGACCTTACCTCCCATACGAAAAAGATTATTGAAAAATTACCTTATTTCCAGGCTGTAAAAACTGAACATAAAACAAGGTATTTTGCAACTTTTTACCTCGCTTCTTTATTGCCGGGAAAATGGCCGGTTCTTTCTTTTTTAAAAGTGCCGCTTCAATTTCTTGATTTCCTTGTTAACTCTTGTCTGAAAGGTATTCAATTCATTTGGAAAAAACAGAATGCATTGAATCCTTCGTTTGCATTGAAACTTGTCACACAAATTGATGATCAAATAGTTCATTTCATAAATACAAATAACAAAGAGGAGATTATTCAGCGAGGTAAAGATGAACTGGACTGGATATTGAATTATCCCTGGGTGGTTGAAAAAACGAATGAAAATGGAGATCTCGCCGGCAGGTACTTCTTCTCATCAATTGCAGCAAGCTTTAACTATTACAGGCTTCAAATTAATCATTATTCCAATCTGATTGCATTCCTGATTGTTAAAGAGAGGGAATTTCACTTTGAAATCCCCTATTTCTATATGAATGAAGAATACTCAGAAGAAATATGTTTATACATTGTCAATTTCCTATATAGCAAACAATTCAGATCTTTGACAATAACAAACACCAAACTGAAAAAAGGACTGGAAAAAATAAAATTCCCATATTTTTATTCCAGAACCCAAAATGGGGAATTTTACGTTTCAAAAGAATTAATTCATGTTATTGGAAATAATCCGGAATTACAGGATGGCGATGGAGATGTTGCTTTTACCTGAGCATAAGTGACTAGAATACATCAAACAGTTTTAGTATTGATCCGATCAGAGCAATAATAAGTACCCGGCGGATAAATTTCGGACCCCAACTAACTGCCACCTTTGTCCCTATCCAGGCGCCTGTCATATTACCAATTGCCAGAATTAAACCAAGTTTAAAGTCAACCTGACCATGAAAAATAAAAATTGCCAGTGCCAAAGGAGTATAAAGAAGTATAATAAAAACTTTAACAGCATTCGCTTTGATAAGATCAAGACCTTCAGAAAGAACAAGCCCTGTCAATAGAAAAAAGCCTGTCCCGATCTGTATAAATCCTCCATAAATGCCAATAAAGAAAAACAGTATATAGCTCCACCATGTATTGCTTTTCTTAATCTTTCCAGCCTTTGCTTTTATCCATAAATCAGGCTTGAATACAACTGTTATCAGGATTACAGACAGTATGATCCCAATTACTCTTCGCATAATCAGCTCATTTAAGTTCACAGCGATAGCTGCTCCGAGAACTGCTCCGACAATCGAGGCTATACTTAAGGGAAAAGCAGTTTGGTAATCCAGAACCTTATTCTTTGAAAAACTTCGTGTAGCAATTCCGTTTTGTAACAGAATAGCAATGCGATTTGTGCCATTTGCCACATTGGCAGGAAGTCCCAGGAAAATAAGCATGGGAACTGACAATGCCGAACCACCACCCGCAAGAATATTTAAAAAGCCTGCAAGAATACCAACTCCCACAACTAAAAAATACATGTGCCATTCCATACTTGTCCGATTTTAGGATGGAACTCAAATGTACATATTATTTTTGACGGGATTTAGTTGTCAGGATGAGTGAAATTCCTGCAATAATGATGAATTCGCCCGCAATGAACAGGATCCAATTGAATTTTCCCGGAATAAAGTTCCCCACCAGTTCATTGAGTTTCACCGGATCAGTGTTATACAAAAGGTTTTTCAAACCCATTGAGGTAATAAGATAAGAAGAATACTCCCATGTAAATGATAAATAGATAAGTATTGAACCGATTATTATAAACCACCAGGAATATTTTGAAACACAGACCTGATAGTTGGTTTCATTTCTTCTTATGATCGCAATAGCGAAAAATATCATGGTCAGAGATACAACAATCGGGCAAAGCACAGGTCCTATCCATGTTACAGGAATTAAGAAAAGAACATCCCATGTCATAAATGAATCCGGCCAGTTTATTAAAAGTTTCAGAAAGATATAGTAGAAAATGTCCCAGGTACCAAAACTAAAAATAAAGAAAGCAAACCTTTGTATAAAGTTTTTTCCGCTTATCAGTGCTATGGAAAAGAGAATAACCAGAGTTGCTAACTCCCTGATAAATTCTGTGAAAATTACCTTCTCATGCATAATTTTCAGGGGAAATGCAAAACCTTCAGGATAATATATCTCTCTGAGGTATATTACCACTGCACTTTCAAGCATTCCCAGAGCAATGCACATCACAAAAACCCAAATCAGAGTCTTATACTTATTCACAATTACAGGGATTATTAATATAAAATGTTTGCTCTGTCAGTCAAAGTGATTGTTACCCTTTAAAATACCACGAAATGATTATCTTAATTTAAAAATATAGGTAATTGTACCGGTCTGGATCGCAGGGGCATCAACTTTGCTGTCAAACTTGCTTGCCAATGCATATTTTTTAGCTATCCCCAGCAAATAACTGTCAAGTGTTGTTGATCCCTTTACTCCCGGATTAGCATTTACCACATTTCCGGATCTGTCTACTCTGATTTCAACAACCACTTTCCCTTCTTTCTGTGAATCAATATCCGGTTTTGGAAGCGACAATGCATTTCTGCCGGTAAGATCTGCAGAAACACCATCTCCGCCCATTCCAAGCGAGTGATCAGTAGCATTTTCAGATCCTGTTATACTGCCCTGATTGCCGCTGCCGGTGGTAGTTCCCTCGCCGGAAGTACTTTGTGAATCGGCTTTCTTTCCTTTATAAATTGCACGAGTATCAACTGTCTGCTGCTGTTCTGTTTTCTTCTCAGTTTCTGTTTCAGTCTTGCCTGTTGTAGTTGATTGCTTCGTATCTGCCTTTTTTTTCTCCCTGGCTTTGGTACTGACGGAGGTTTTTATTGCAGGAGCTTCTTCTGTCTCCTGGGTAAGATATGATTCATCCGCTTTAGCATCTTTGCTGACTTCTTCAGACTGCCGAGGTTCTGGTTTTGTTAATTCCTCATTCGATTTTGGCTCAACACTTCCCGTACCAAAATCGGAATCACCGAAATTGATAAGTATTCCTCTCTCTGCAGGCAAAGGCAAGGGAGTCTTAAATCCGAACAAGATGAACAGCAAAAGCAAAGCAATGTGAAAAATTGCCGATCCTATGAATCCTCTGGAATCAAAATTCATGAGGCTAAAATTTTAAATCAATCCTCCGGTGCAGTAGCAAGTATAACTTTATACTTATGTCTTCGCGCTATATTCATCACTTTCACCACATGTTCCACAGGCACACTCTTGTCAGCATGCAGCGAAATTGTAGGTTCAACCCTGTATTTAAGCTCGTTTTCCAATAGTGGCTCAAGCTGACTGAAAGATACTTGTCTGGTACCCATATAATATTTCAGGTCCTGAGTAATGGATACAGTAACAAGAGGCTTTGCCGCTGTTTGCGTACTGCTTTTCGGTAACAGCAACTTAATTGCATTTGGCGCAATAAGTGTTGATGTAAGCATAAAGAAAATCAGCAACAGAAAAATAATGTCAGTCATGCCCGACATGCTGAACTGTACACTCACTTTATTTCTTGAAGTCAATGACATACAATATTATCTCTTCGAAGGTTCATTGAGTAAATCCATAAATTCACTCATGGTTCCTTCCAGTTTAAAAACCACTTTCTCTATTCTTGCAACCAATACATTGTAAGCAAAATATGCGATAATGCCAACAATCAGACCGGCAACTGTAGTTATCAGGGCTGTATAAATACCATTTGAAAGCAATCCGACATCAATATTATTTGCTTGCTGAGACATATCATAAAATGCACGAACCATACCCATAACGGTTCCCAGAAAACCAATCATGGGAGCTCCTCCGGCCACTGTTGCCAGCAGAGGCAAACCTTTCTCAAGCTTATAAATTTCCAGTTTACCTATATTTTCAATGGCTGCATTCACATCATTCAGAGGACGTCCGATGCGGTGAATTCCTTTCTCTACCATTCTTGCCGCAGGATTATTCAAAGACTGGCATAAGGCAAGCGCAGCATCAAGCTTTTCATCATAGATGTAATCCTTAATTCTATTCATGAAATTAATATCAATCTGTGTAGCTTTGCGAACTGCAAAAAATCGTTCAAAGAAAATATAAACTGCCACAAAAGAAAGAAAAATTATGGGAAGCATAATCCAACCTCCCTTTTGCGCCAACTCAATAAATGGCATCTTGATTTCACCTGCCTCCCGGGCAACTATTTCAGCTGCCTCATTGACATCAGCCTGTAGCATGAAAAATAACTTTATCATTTTAGTATAATTATTTCTTTAAAGTTATTAAAACGTATACTTAGGAGTTTTATTTCAAACAGAAAATTTTAAACAATCAATCATCATCAGATTTTTTCTCTTCCGGTCTTTTCTTCTTTTTTCTGCTCAATGCAGCCCAATATCTTGCCATTAAATCTTCGAATGAGTTAAACTCTTCCATGTAGAATACTCCGACCCCTTGTGTATATGGAGAATAATCTGTTAGCAAATCATCATTTGATCTGTTAAAAGCTCTTAATCTTAATTTCCCCTTTTTGTTAATCTTATAGTCTACATCAAAATCTCCAACAATCTTATTCGTATTCTTTGCTGTTGCATTGGTTTTCATATCCACACTGCCATTGATACTGAGACGGTCATTCAAAAGCTGAGTAGAAAGAGCCACCTCAACCTCCCGGTCGGTTATTTCACTTCCAGGTCTATAATTCACACCAATATCAAAATCATTGCTTATCTGTGAAAGCCAATTGCTTAACTGATTTGATAATAACTCACTGGCATTTGCATTTACACCGGCCATATTTGATCCTGAAGCTGATTCATCCTGACCTGCAATAAGAGATTGCTCAGGCATAAATCGGTTCAGTACCATCAATGATAAAAACTGTTTGCTTACGGCTTCCTCGGTATTGATCCTGCTTTTTACCTTGTTTCTGGTGCTTTCCTCTGAGTATGGAAGATACAAATCATACTTCACCGATGGAGACATAAGAAGACCTGTTAAATAAATTCGACAGTCAACAGTGACCCGTCCCTGATAGCTTTCACTTTCACTGGTTCCGAATAAATCAGTCAATGAAGCTTTTGTTCTGTAAACTGCTGTAATATCCACCTGGGCATTCAGCGGATCACCTGTCCATCGCAGATTACTACCTTGCTCAATTTTAAGTCGTTTGTTAATTACATCCTGAAGTGTAAACAAGTATTCTCCTTTTTCTATGGCATATTCACCAACCATTTCAAAAGTTCCAAGGGTATTTATAGACATATTCATTTCACCGCTGCCATTCGCTTTAATTATGTCTCCCATCCTAGGATCAAATATTATCTGAACTTCAGCATCAGGTGTTACATTCAGACTAAAATTCATCTGCAATCCGGTGAGATCTACTTTATACTCAGTTTCAGGTTGTTCTTTTGCAGTCTCAGAAGTATCGGTACGAATGAAATTAATATAATTAAACTCCGATACTTCAGATTCTCCGTTTAACGGAATAAAGAATCTTGTATTTTTCCCTGTCTCTGCTTCGATGTCAAAACGCAGTGAAGCTGGTTCTCCGTTTATTCGTATTAATCCTGTTGCATAGGCAATACCGTAAAACTGATTATTGTCTGTTTCTCTTGTATCAAGACACAGTAAATTCTTCGTATTTATGCTAAGATTTAAAGAAATATTTTTAAGATAATCCGTACGTATCATGCCATTTAAAACAGCTGAATTTCCTTCACGATCAAACAATTCCACATTGTTAAAAATGAAATTGTTGTTTGAAATTTCTATTTCAGTGGTGAAGTTGTACCTTGTTTTCAAATAATCGATGGTGAAGGCATTTTTTTGTAGGATCAGCTTACCTGAGAGAGTTGGTTTTCCTTTTATTCCTGTCAATTGAAGGTTTCCTGTGGCAAGACCACGCATATTTGAAAATATGCCGGTTAAAAAAGGATTAAACAGGTTGGTTCTTAATTTGTTCAATGAAATTTTAAAATCCATTTTACCCATCTCACCGGGAAAATAATCTCCTGAGAATTTCATCGTGGTAAGTTCACCTCTTAAAGCATAAGCATTAACATTTAATGATTGTTTTCTATTGTTCCATACCGAATTGATATAACAATTGCCAAGAGATTCTCCGTTCACTATCAAATCATCTATTGTAAGAGCTGAAAAAAACAAGGGATTCTTTTTAAGACCTGACATATTCCCGGCTCCATTTATATTGCCGCCAAACTCAATATCTTTCTTTTTGGTAAAAAAATTTATATTTGCCAGATTAAAATCCTTAAAAGCAAAATGCAGGCTGTCACCCGGGACATCCGTTAACTTTCCGTTAGCAATTATATACTGTTGATCGTGAACAAACTCTACATTTTCGACTTCAATTCCCGTCGAATCAAAAGCGAACATACATTTATTCAAATACCACACGGAATCACTAATTGTTATTGAAGAAGAATCCAATTCAATATGGTATTTATTTGAACCTTTATCATCGCCGGAAATGCAAAGATTCCCAAATACCAAACCCTTGTACAGTGTCGAATCCCAGTTCAACCATCGTGTTGAAAATTTTACATTATTATCACACGCAGAAGTTTTCATGGTAAAATTCTCCAAATCAACACGGTTGCTGATATTAAACAGTCTGCTGCCAATTTCAGCATACATAACAGTATCTTCCGATTGCAAATTGCAAACAAAACCCAGCCATCGATTCTTTTTAATTTTCAGTTCGGGCATAAAGATGTCAAATTTCATGTATCCGTTTTTTTCAGGCAGATATGTGGCCTTTAATCTTGAGTTTGGGCTGATACAATATTCCGGGAAGAAAAATTCAAAGAATGGCTCCGTCCTTTTAAAATCTGCATTGATATTCAGTTGTATATTTTCATTTTGTTCTGATAGATTATTTTTTTCCTGAATTAAGGCAGGAACATATCGTGCTAAATAGCTTGTGATATTGTTATGCAGGGTAGACAATTTGTATTTGCCGGATATGTCGGCATCAAGAATGTCGGATTGCATTATGACCTCATTCAATTCTTCAGTATTTTGAATAATCAAATCAAGATCATAAACCTGTATTTGTTTGTCTGTTTTTGAGAACAGGGAATTAAGCAGTTTTATTTCTCCATTTAGTTCATCAAGAGTATTCCCTTCTATATTTGCTTTAGCCAGAAAAGAAACGTGATAATTAGGATCAACGTCTGAAATATTCAATGCCATAAGATCGGCATCAATTACATTTGCCTTAAAATCATAATGACGGGGGTCCGATCCCATATTAAGAATACCTTCAAATTCCAGTTTTAAATTAGGATCATTGACATTAAGGGTCCCATTGAAATTTTTATTAAAAATACTTCCATGCACAAAAATGTTCCTGTAGGGATAATTTTTAAAAGTGATCTTATTCACAAATCCGTGTACTTCTGCCTGAATCGGAATATCTTTCGTATAGATCCCCTTTATCTCAGCATCCATGCTGATATCATCAAGTAATCCCGATTTGCTAAATATTTTACCTATATAAAATTCTTCTGTCTTAACTCTTCCCGAAAACAATACTCTGTTTACAGAATCAGGAACGATCATTAAGTCAGTACTAATATTCCCGAGATTTGTGTTTAGCTTTCCGTTTGCAACAAAATCATTAAAAAATCCCGTGAAATTTCCTCTGTACCTGAAATCCTTCAGGTTTTCAAAATTCTTCGGTATTGTTATTGAGTTATTTCCCGGCAATTTTAAACTTGTAATGTCGTTCGAATTTGTTATTAACTCCTTCAGATTAAAAACAAGAAAAGTCTGATCGATATCCGGCAATCCATCCATATCAAAATTCCCGGTTATATAGGATGAATTTCCCCAACCAATAATAAATTCATTCCCTTTAAAATTTGAAAGAGGCCCGGTAAATGCCCCTGAAAATGTTATAAATTGATTATTGTTCCAAAAGAGCGGAGTAAAATACCCCAAATCACAAGTATTTATTTTTGATTCTTTAAAACTCATATTGAATTCAACCATCTCGAACAGAGTGCCAGATTGGAAATTTGAATATTTTTCAAATGATAATCGAACTCTGTCGGCACTCATATCCGAATTTGGAGTTCGTATTTTCAGATTATCAAAAAACATATGTCTGTTACAGATCTCCAGATCACAATTCAAATGATCCAGATCAAAATTGCTGCGGTCTGTAAAAGACAATAGCTTAACCTCCATTCTGACAGTATCAGCAAAAATCACCATGTTCTTTGCATGAACATTGAATTCATTAAATATCAGATTGTTAAAATTAATCCCCTCTGTTTGTTTGTTGTTTTTGTCATTTTTTAAAACAAAACGACTATCCAGAATCTCAATGCTTCTGATTTTTACAGGTTTTTTTTCTTTTAAAGTGTCTTTGTTTGATTTTATATAATCAATCAGAAATTTTAAATTGATATCTCCTGCAGAATCTATTCTTAACTTTAGGTTAGCCTGTTCAAGAATTAATCTTCGAAGTACTATGTTTTCAGATTTTTTATCAAACAGTATATCAAACAAAAGCGGCATCACTGCCACGGTTTTTTGAGAATATATAAGTGTGTCATTGTAACTATCCCCAATAAACAAATTCTCAAATTTCACTCTGCGAACCCCGGTTATTCTGGCCTCAGAATAATTTAATTCTATTCCAACTTTCGATGAAATCCTGGATGTTAACTCATCAATGACATAATCCTGAACTGAAGGAATTTGAAATATCCCGAAAAGCAATAACGGCAATATGGTAAATATTACCAAAATATAAGAAAAGAGCTTCGCTATTTTTTTGATAATTTTGTTCATCATCTGATGGCAACAAAAATACACTATATCATTAATAACTAAAGATTAATGGACATTATTATTTTAGGGATTGAGTCATCTTGTGATGACACTTCGGCCGCAATAATTAAAAACGGATACGTTCTTTCAAACAAGATAGCAAACCAGGATATTCACAAGGAATACGGAGGTGTTGTGCCAGAACTCGCATCACGGGCACATCAACAAAATATTGTGCCAGTTGTAGATTCTGCAATAAAACAGGCAGGAATTGACAAATCAAAGATAAGTGCCGTGGCATTTACACGTGGCCCAGGTCTTATGGGAGCACTGCTTGTTGGAACTTCATTTGCAAAAGGATTTGCACTGGCAAAAAAAATTCCGATCATTGATGTCAATCATTTGCATGCTCATATACTATCCCTGTTTTTGTGTGAGGAAAACAATTCAGGAAAAATCCCACCTTTCCCGTTTTTATGCCTGTTAGTATCCGGTGGTCATACCCAAATAATGATCATTACCGGTTACCTGGATTCTAAAACCATCGGGAAAACAATAGATGATGCTGCAGGAGAAGCATTTGACAAATGTGCAAAAGTAATGGGCTTTCCTTATCCCGGTGGTCCTTTAATAGATAAATATGCAGACAGGGGCAATAAGAACAAATTTATTTTCAGCAAACCTCAAATTCGGGATCTGGATTATTCTTTCAGCGGATTGAAAACTTCATTTCTCTACTTTCTCAGAGACAGGATAAAGGAAGATAAAGATTTCATTGAAAATAACAGATCAGATCTTTGTGCTTCCATACAGCATACCATCAATTCCATTTTACTGGATAAACTGATCCGGGCTTCAGAACAAACAGGAATTGTTAATATAGCTATTGCAGGTGGTGTATCTTCGAATTCCGGATTAAGAAACCTATTGATGAAAGAAGGAAAGAAAAGAAAATGGAATGTATTTGTTCCTGACCTTAAATATTCGACAGATAATGCTGCTATGATTGCTTTGGCAGGCTATTATAAGTTTCTTAACAAGGAGTATGCAAAACAATCAGATGCTCCTTTTGCAAGGATAAAGACGAAGTAATTTCTATGATTAACTGGTGAACTGATTAACTGATGTCATCAATTACTCAACTCTCAAATTTTTTACTCTAACACACATGCCTTAGTTTTGTTCCGTTCCCCAACGGAACAAGTTCCTTTCTTCCTTGATGAAGAAAGGAACCAAAGAAATCAACCGCTGGTGAAAAAATTGCTAAAAATCAATTTATTCCGCTATAAGAAAATAACTCATAACCCTGAAGCGTTATTCAAACAGATTTTCTTATTTAACGCTCCATTCATTGATTTTCTGAACGCATTTTTTCAAGGCGTAAATTTACAAATAACCAGAAACAAGAAACCTAAAATAGTCTCAAGTTCCATTCCATTAACTTATCAACTACTAAACTGGCTAAACAATTACACGATTCAACAACCGAGCTTGCGAGCTCGACGAAGTCAACCGATCCCGATGACAATCGGGAGAGCTCGACGAAGTCAATTCTCTAACGATAAAAACAGCCCGGAATACAACCGAGGACGTCAGGACGAGTTCGGCGCAGTCAATTCCGCGCCGGCAATGGTGGTAAAGTTTACCTGGACAAAGGAATTAAATACCCACAAGTTACATTAACTCCTCTGTTTTTTATAGTAACACCCTTGTATACATCATATTCATCACCGTCCACCATATTTATTAATCCATGATTGTAATTTATATTGAGAAAGAAGTCTCCTTTCCCAGCCTTATAACTTATGCCGCCTCCTAACACAAGGCCAAGATCAAAACGTTTAATACCTGAATTTTTCAGATCTTTCCATTTTATTTTTCGATCGAAGGTAATGTAAGTAATCTCACCTGTTCCGTCATCTGTATACCCATCTAATTTAAAATTGCCATTTATAAGACACCCTGCACTTGGCCCAAATAAAACATAGAGACCAAATGTCCTTTTAACAAAATAATATTTAGCCTGAATGGGTAATTCCAGGTAATTATACCTTTCTGCCACATCTATATGGTTATAACTATCAAAAAAGTAATACGACGATTCAGATTTATTGATTTTTTGATGATAGGTTATAGCACTATATAATGCAATTTTTTTGGAAAAGGCAATTTCTATCGGAACCCCAATGATTAAACCGCACCCTGTTTTTTGTGTCTCTTTCTCCGGGACAATGAGGGCCGGATTACTTTCATAGTCTACCTCTTTTTTTACCTTGCTGAGATTACAGCCAACAGTAAATCCTATTGAGACCTGTGAAAACAATGAGGTGCTGAATAGCATGATTGATAAGATAAGCAATAATTTTTTCATTGTATTGAGTAAATAGGTTAACGATCTGTTTGGTTATTGCAAATAATAATACCTGTTTTAATAATCTATGATACATCTTATACTGTTCCTGGTGTGAGCACGATTAAAATTCAGATGATGTATAACTGAATTATAATTGACCAGCCAGGAGGAACCTACTCAATCTGCAACTCATACACCCTGTCATCATACATATCGTAGCGGATAATACCGAAGATATCCGAATAGTATATTGCTTTTACTTTATGGCGGGCTGTATCTTCTATTGGAATATCCTCCATAACATATATATCTTGGAGTATTGTATCTCCAAGAGTGTATTCAATTGTTGGGTCGTCATAACTAAAGTTTTGTTGGTATAGATTACCTGTAAAACCTACATTAGTGCTAGAGCGACTAAATCCGTAAATAGGACAATTGGTACATTCAGTAACTCCTTCAAAAGTAACACGCAAATGTTCATAATGAGTATCTTGCCTGTCACCTGTTTCATCAAAATAATTCCAGATATCACTTATAATATAAGTATCAATTAATGTATCATTATTCCTGAAAATAAGTGTATCGCCTTCACTATAGAGGAACCATCGCGAATGATCCAGTCGGTAATATATGTCTTCATGAGCACATCCAATAAAAAATAACAGCGTAAAACCGATAATAAAGTATTTAAGTTTCATAAAGTTAAATTATATAGTATAATAGAATTCATTCCTGTATTTAATTGATGATAAAATAACGCCAAATATCAGACCAATCAATCACATTCAGGATAATCATCAATCGATAACTTCCTGTAATGAACAGGCATATTATCCGGTGCTATCTCAACAACATCTGCTTCGAATGTACCGTTGCCGGTTGTTTCAAAACCCGGATTCAGTACAACCTCTTTACCTGCTGAGAGCACAATGTTTTTGTTATCTAAATTTAATGTCGTTGAACATACAATTTAATTTCTTCGATTCTCCGATTCACTGATGAATCATTTTCTAACGACCTGATAATTATCGAAACCAGCCGGATCACCGCAGTCATCGTATCTCCTTCTTCGTGATGACGCACAAGCAACCAGCAACAAGTACCCAGCAACTCACCTTCTCCATTTCCCATCATCTTACCTTCTCAACTCATCAATTCACCAATTCAACAACCGATCCCGATGACAATCGGGAGAGCTCGACATAGTCAATTACACGATTCAACAATCTAACAGCAGCCAGCAACTAATCCTTCATTTTCAATATCTCTTTCGATTGCTTTACCGCCTGATCAAATTCATGAATAAGGTTCGGATCCGTATCTCTTATTTCATCGATTACTTTGTTTGCCCATAGTACATATTTGATTTTTCTTTTTTTTGACCAGCTAACTCTGGTAAATAATATGTCACGAATATTGCAGGTCTTGTCAGCTATTTTTATACAACGGGCCTCATAAGACAGTTTTTTTGCTTTTTCAATCTGATTTTTTTTTCTCACTGAGGATGGCAAATTCATATTGTCTGTTACCTCCATAACAATATTCGACACTTTTCTGCCAAAAATCTTCTGAATTTCTTCCTGCCTTGCATCTGTATCCTCAATTGTGTCATGCAATATTGCAGCTACCAACAATTCGTCAGAAGGTTTTTCCAGTTTTTGGATCAGAATATTGCCCACTTCAATCAGATGATTTATATAGGGTATGCCGGCAGCTCCTTTTCGTTTCTGAAACTGATGCTTGACTGCCGCATATTCCAATGCAGAAAAAATCAATCGCAAATTGAAAGTATTTCCCTGTTTAATAATTTGCTTATTCATGATTTACCAAATTATCCATTAATTCGCATCTTTTTTTTCTTCTGTCAAATAATTTGTTGGATTTCAAGTTTAAAAATGAATACAATTTATTGTATTTTTAAGCTTTGTTCCTGAACATGGTAAATTTCATAATTTCATGAATAATCTACTAATTGAAAGCACTAAAAAAACTCCGGAGGTTAGTTTCAATACTGATGGAAGGCTTAAAATTAGTGGGCGCTCAATACCAGAAGATCCAACAGTATTTTATGATCAATTGTTTGAATGGATGTATTTTTATTGTCAGGAACCAAGTGATGTTACCACACTTGACATTGAACTTGAATACTTTAATAGCGGTTCATCAAAAGCAATCCTTCATATTCTCAGAGCACTTGTTGACATTTCCAAAAAAGGGAAAAGGCTTAGTGTAAACTGGTATTATGAAGAAGGTGATGATGATATTATGGAACGTGGGGAATATTATGAGTCTATTCTTGATTTTAAATTTAATTTTTTTGAAACATAATAAATCCTGCATCATTTGAATCCCGTAATTGAAATTCAATAAAACCGGCTGAGAATAATTTTCGAAATATCATCAAATGATTCAATCCTTCTCAAATAGACTTGTATCGCTTCTTATAGTAATTATTCTTTTTTATGGGATTGACAGAATTTCGGCTCAGGAGTGTGTAGGAAAGAACACTACTTTTATGCCGGGTGAGGAAATAACATACTCAGCCTCTTACAATTGGTTTGTTATCTGGACTGACGTTGCAGAAGCCATATTGACGATTCAGGATACAGTTTACGATGACATTCCTGCTTACTATTTCACAGGAGTCGGTAATACTTATAAGAAATGGGATTGGATATACAAAGTACGCGATAAATTCGAAACAATCATTGACCAGAATACGCTCAGACCTTTAACCGCAAGCCGACATATCCGGGAAGGCAATTACAGACAAAATGACCATTATATATACAATTACAGGAAGAATGTCGCATACGCTGAGAATAAAACAAACGATAATCCCACTACCCTTGATACCATAAAATTCGGAGCCTGCACTTTTGATATTATGAGTGCTTTGTTATTTGCAAGAAATATTGATTTTACAAATCTTGCTGTCGGAGATGAAATTCCTATTACTATTCTTCTGGACAAAGAATTGTATCCGATTTACATTAAATATCTCGGAATAGAGGAAATAAAGGTGAAAGGTATAGGAAAATTTGAGTGTATAAAATTCTCAGTAATGTTAATTGCCGGGGAGACATTTAAAGAAGGAGATAACATGACTGTCTGGGCAACTAATGATAAAAATAAAATTGTCGTCCTGGCAGAATCGCCTATAATTGTTGGAGAAGTCAAAGTACGATTAGCTCATGTGAAGAATAACAGATATCCTTTCACATCCCTGAAAAAATAAGTTTTTGACTATTATTTATACTCAATATATTTTACTTTATTTTTAATTTTGGGCTTATTTAGTTTGAACAACATATTAATTTTGTATTCCTCAAAAAACAAGTAAAATTTAATGGCTTCCTCAACCTGTATAGAACAGAAGGGTATTATTGAAGAGATTTCAGAAGGAATGGTTAAAGTAAATATCACATCATTATCAGCCTGTGCAAATTGTCATGCAAGAAAAGCTTGCAACCTCATTGAATCACAAACAAAACATATTTGTGTGCCAACTGAAGGAAATCATTACTCTGTTGGTGAAACAGTCCGTATTTTCATGAAACGCAGTCTTGGTTTTAAAGCAACACTTATAGCATATATAATTCCCCTGGCTATACTGATCTCAACCTTAATCATACTTACATCATTTCAATTGAATGAACTTTTTGCTGGTGCTGTTACGCTTTTCATACTAATACCATATTTTCTGATAGTCTACCGATTCAGGGAGTCATTAAAAAATACTTTTGCGTTCCGGTTAAATAAAGAGGGCTGATATGAATACGGTGATTTTATCTACTATTTTATCATTAAGCGGACTGGGCACTACAGCTGCTATTGTATTGTATTTTGTTGCTCAGAAATTTAAAGTAAAGGAAGATCCAAGAATTGATGAGGTAGAAGAGGCCCTGCCTGCTGCCAATTGTGGGGGATGTGGTTTTGCTGGCTGCAGAAATTTTGCCGAAGCATGTGTTAAATCGGATGATTTTGAAGGTTTGTTTTGTCCTGTCGGTGGCAATGAGACTATGAGTGCTGTTGCTTCTATTCTCGGTCGTGATGCCGTGGAACAGGATCCCAGGGTTGCTGTTTTACGTTGTAACGGAACATGTGATGTGCGTCCAAAAACAAATCAGTATGAGGGACCGGCATTATGTACTATTGCCTCTGCCCTTTACGGAGGTGACACTGGTTGTCAATACGGATGTCTGGGATTTGGTGATTGTGTTGAGGCATGTAATTTTAATGCTCTTTCAATGGATCTGAAAACCGGTCTTCCTGTTGTAAATGATGCGAATTGTACAGCTTGTGGTGCCTGCGTTAAAGCCTGTCCGAGGGATTTATTTGAATTAAGGAAACGTGCTAAAAAAGATCGAAAAATATATGTAGCCTGCAGGAATGAAGACAAAGGTGGAATTGCCAGAAAAAGCTGTGAGGTTGCCTGCATTGGTTGTGGTAAATGCGTGAAGGTTTGCCCCTTCGAGGCTATTACAATGGATAACAATCTTGCATTTATTGATGCCGATAAGTGTAAATTGTGCAGAAAATGTGTCCCTGAATGCCCGACAAATTCAATTATTGAAATCGGCTTCCCACCAAGAAAGGAAAGGTCAGAAAGTGATAATAAACCAAGCCCGGAGGAAGAATCAAAGACCTCGGTTTCTGAGGAAACTCAAAATAAGAAGGAGGAATAAGCATGCTGAAAACATTTGCAAAAGGCGGAGTTCACCCTCCTGAAAACAAATTGACAGAAAACAGATCCATTACCACTCTGCCTGTCCCTGATGCAGTGACAATACCCTTAACCATGCATTTGGGAGTCCCTGCAAAACCGATCGTAGAGAAAGGGGAAGTTGTAAAGGCAGGACAATTGATAGCAGAAGGAAATGGATTTGTCTCTGCCAATATTCATTCTTCTGTTTCGGGGAAAGTACTTAAAATTGATAAAACCATTGATGCAAGCGGCTATAAATATGATTCAATATTTATACAAACGGAAGGAGATGATTATGATGAATCCATAGATCAATCCGATGAGTTAATAGAAAGTTGTTCTCTGTCACAGAAAGAAATCATTCAAAAAATAAACGATGCAGGAATTGTCGGTATGGGAGGAGCAACATTTCCTTCTCATGTCAAACTTACTCTGCCAAGAGGAAAAAGTGCCGGATTTTTAATCATTAATGGCGTTGAGTGTGAGCCTTATTTAACATCAGATCATGCATTAATGCTCGAAAAAGGTGAAGAATTGATGGTGGGGATCCGTATTTTGGCAAAAGCACTTGGTGTTAAAAGAACTTTGATTGGCATTGAGAAAAACAAGCCCGATGCCATTAACAGATTGAGTGAATTTGCCCATACATATAAAAACATAAGTGTTCATCCTCTCCGGGTCAAATATCCTCAGGGTGGGGAGAAACAACTAATCAAGGCTTTAATCAACCGCGAAGTTCCTTCCGGTGGTCTGCCTGTTGATGTCGGAACTGTGGTATTCAATGTTGGTACATCCTACGCAGTGTATGAAGCTGTTCAGAAGAACAAACCTCTGATTGAAAGAATAGTAACGGTCACCGGCAAATCCCTGGCAAATCCATCGAATTTCAGGGTTCGCATAGGAACCGGCATCAATATCCTGATTGAAGCAGCCGGAGGATTGCCTGAGAATACCGGTAAAATTATCAGTGGCGGACCGATGATGGGAAAGGCATTGGCCAGTACTCAAATTCCTGTAACAAAAGGCACTTCAGGAATTTTGATCCTTGATGAACAGGAAACCCGGCGAAAAGAAGTTGAACCATGTATCAGATGTGCCAAATGCATCATTGTTTGTCCCATGGGATTGGAACCATATCTTTTGATGACACTCAGTGAAAAATCATTGTTTGACAGATTGGAAGCTGACAGGGTAACGGATTGTATTGAATGTGGTTCCTGCAGTTACGTTTGTCCTGCCAACAGACCTCTTTTGGATTATATCAGACTTGGCAAATCAAATGTTGGGAAAATAATACGGATGAGAAAAAAATAATTTTACACCATCATAACATATCATTGAAGTGAATCAATATATAAAAGTAGCTCACTCGCCGCATATACACAGCGGGCAATCAGTTGAAAAACTAATGTACGGTGTTATTATTGCATTGATACCAGCTCTGGTTGTTTCCGTGATGCTTTATGGCATAGGGGCTGTTACAGTTACTTTCATCTCCGTTACCTCCTGCGTATTATTTGAATTTCTGATTCAGAAATTCCTTCTTAAAACCAGGGTAAGTATTTCGGATGGATCAGCAATTGTTACAGGCATGCTTCTTGCCTTTAACCTGCCATCGAATCTGCCATGGTGGATCATTCTGATAGGAGCCCTGGTATCCATAGGGATCGGCAAAATGACTTTTGGAGGATTAGGGAATAATCCTTTTAATCCGGCTCTTGTAGGAAGGGTATTTCTCCTTCTCTCATTCCCTGTACAAATGACAACATACCCCGTACCCAAAGGTTTGAGTACACCTTACACCAGCAATATTGAAGGATTTACCGGACCTACTCCGCTTGGTATTCTGAAGGAGGGTTTAAAACAGGGAGATTCTGTTTCTGACCTCATGAAAGAATTGCCCTCTTACCTCGATCTGTTTATTGGTAAGTTGGGCGGATCGATGGGTGAAATTGCAGGAGCAGCCCTGATACTTGGCGGAATTTATATGCTCATACGCAAAATAATAACCTGGCATATACCGGTTAGTATAATTTTAACTGTATTTATTTTTACAGGACTTTTGCACCTGTTCAATCCGTCAGGATATGCTGACCCGCTCTTTCATATACTCACAGGAGGTTTATTACTGGGTGCTATTTTTATGGCCACCGACTATGTTACTTCTCCTATGATCCCTTCAGGAATGATAATTTACGGAATAGGAATCGGTATTATTACAGTGCTTATAAGAGTATTCGGAGCATATCCCGAAGGAGTATCGTTTGCTATACTTATTATGAACGGTTTTGTCCCGCTAATAAACAGATACATGAAACCAAGACGTTTTGGAGAGGAGGTAAAAAATGGCTAAGAAAGAATCTACATTCAGCAATATGGTGATTACCTTATTCCTTGTAACCCTTGCTTCATCCGCTGCTCTCGGATACATCCATGAAATAACCAAAGAACCGATTGCAATTGCCAAATCCGCAAAAAAGAATCTTGCTATTCACAGGGTGACTCCTGAATTTGATAACCAGCCCGGACAGGAAGTAGTTAAAAGGCCGGTAAACGGAGATACATTGTATTTTTATATCGCAAGGATGGGAAATGATACTGTTGGTTATGCTGCAGAAACATATTCTAACAAGGCATTCGGCGGATATATGAAATTACTGGTCGGATTTCTTCCCGACGGCACTATAAAAGAAATTGCAGTACTTGAAAATAAAGAAACCCCCGGACTGGGAGATAAAATACAAAAATCAAAAAGTGACTGGAGCAAACAATTTGAAGGAAAAAATCCGGAGAACTTTGTTCTGAAAGTAAAAAAAGACGGTGGCGATGTAGATGCCATAACTGCATCGACCATTTCTTCAAGAGCTTATTGCGATGCTGTTCAACGTGCATATGATTCATTTAAGGAAGGAGGTGATCAATGAGTCTTACTAAGAATTTAACAAAAGGATTTATCCGCGAAAACCCGGTATTTGTGTTATTCCTGGGTCTGTGTCCAACTTTGGGTACAACAGGATCTGCTCTTAACGGACTCGGCATGGGTCTTGCTACAACATTCGTGCTTATCATGTCCAACCTGTTTATTTCCTCATTTGGTAAATTCATTCCCGATAAGGTAAGGATTCCTTCTTATATAGTTATTATCGCCTCATTTGTTACTATGGTCGATCTGTTAATGAGTGCTTATACCAACACTCCGGGGCCGAACGGAGAGCCCAGTTTGTATGATAATCTGGGGATCTTTATTCCGCTTATCGTTGTCAACTGTATTGTCCTGGGACGTGCAGAAGCTTTTGCTTCAAAAAATACAGTATTTTCTTCCTTTATCGATGGTTTGGCTATTGGCCTGGGATTTGCCTTTGCACTGGTAATTCTTGGTTCTGTAAGGGAATTGCTTGGTAACGGGTCTTTTTTCGGAGTGAAATTTATTGAAGGAGACGGGATTTTGGTTTTTGTTCTGGCACCCGGAGCATTTCTTGCATTAGGCTATCTGATCATGATCATGAATAAGATCAAAAAGAAACTGGTTTAATCTGAAGTTGCTATGGAATACATAATCATAATAATATCCACGGTATTTGTCAATAATATTGTCTTAATGCAATACCTTGGGATTTGTCCGTTTATCGGAGTCTCAGGTAAGGTTGACACTGCCATTGGCATGACAGGCGCTGTAACCTTTGTGATGGTCATTGCTACAATTGCCACCTATTTATTACAGCATTATATCCTTAATCCATTGGGCATTGGCTTTATGCAGACAGTTGCCTTCATTCTCATTATTGCATTTCTTGTTCAGCTTGTAGAGATCATTCTGAAAAAAGCCAGCCCCGCTCTTTACCAGGCATTGGGAATTTTCCTTCCCCTCATTACAACAAATTGCACCATTCTTGGTGTAGCCATTCTTGCTTTTCAAAAAGAATTCAATTTGATTGAAAGTACCGTCTATGCTTTAGGCAATGCCATCGGTTTCGGTGTTGCTCTTATTACCTTCTCGGGAATTCGGGAACAACTGGAACTTGCAAATATACCGGAAGGCATGAAAGGTGTTCCGATTGCTTTTATTATTGCGGGGATCCTCGCAATGGCCTTCATGGGTTTTGCCAATATCGTTTAATACCATTCCTGATCCTGAAGATCAGATACTTATTACAATTGGGGTTATTGAACCAGAAAAACTTCCGGGTATAAAAAATACCGTTATCTGTAACAATTTGTTAACTGATATCATATCGGTTTAAATCATATATTGAAATAATCCTGGATTTTAATCAAAACATGTTACAATGAAAAGGATGAAAAAAGTTACACTATCATTATGCACTCTTCTGGTATTCAGTTCAATGCTGTACGCTCAAACAGGTAAACACTCGGTATGTATAGCAATAGGATATGATATTCCGTTTGAACACAGTATTTATATTAATAATGACGATCCGGATATTGAAATATGGGCAGATCCGGAGAATGACATACCGTTCGCAATACACTATCAATACAAGCTTTCAGATTTTCTGAAAACCGGTGCCGGTATAGAATACAATAAAATTAAGTTTGAATCATTCTATACAGATGAAACTTATGCCAGAAGAATTGCCATCGGAATTCATTGTCTGGCAGGTTATCCCAATACTTCATTTCACGCTGAATTTGGCGGATTTGGAAATTTCGGGATCCTGAATTCCGATGAATTCGATAATTCGATCAAAGGCATAGAATACGGTATCATGATAGGGCCCGCCTATCGTGTTGGCAGGATCAACACTGCCATTCATTTTCAGCCGTGCTTTGGCTATTATTTTATATCCGGTGACAAACATCCGGACGACGCCCTGATCATGTATCCCCGTCTTTTTGCCAAAATCAGTTATGAGTTTTAAGCAACTGGTTATGAAACTTATAAAAAAAACTATTCTTTCGTTTCTCATCCTATTTCTTTTTGTTCATTGTGAAAATAAAAAAGTAAAGACAGCAGGATGCAATGCGAATGGAATATGGCTTGGTAACTGGGAAACATCTGATGGTACTTCAGGAACATTTTTTACAGATGTTATCCAGGATGAAACCTTTTTTGAAGGGTACATTTTTATCTGGTTCGGTTTGCCAAGCGGTGAAAGTCATGGTTTCAATTATTCCGGACGAATTGAAGACCGGGAAGTCAGGGCCAGTCTTGAAACTTGTCAGGGTAATATTGTTGTACGGGGGGATGTTGTAAATGAAGATCATGTTTCGGGAATGTTCGATGTCGCTTCGCAAATGTCCGGAACATTTGACGGAGAAAAAATACCCCTGGAGCCGGCTGAAGCCCGGGAAATATACCGGATCAGCAATTGTACTTCCTGGGAACCATGTATTTTGTTTGTAAATAATAATCTCTGGCTGATAGATGTAATGACAGGTGAAATAATAGTAACAGATCAGAGAGGAAACCTTATACGAACAATACCTGAGAGCTTCTTATCAAATACTTCAGCCTATGATGGCACATATCTTTGGACTTCCAATTATGATTATGTTGAAGGATATCACATAATCAGTCAATATGATACTCTGGGAAATAAGCTAAAATCATACCCTGCACCTACATACAATGTGGATGCATTGGCCTGTGACAACAATAACCTTTACGCTGCTGATAATTATCACCGCCGAATTTATACATTGGATATCTCTCTTGTAAAAGCAGATAGCATAAGTTTTCATTGTATTCCTATGGACTCTTTCCAGTTTCTTGATGAAAAAATTATTTTCCCGGCATTCGGAGATGCTGTATACATAATGTCTGCAAACCGGAAACCTTCAAAAGTCTTCAGATTTCCCATTGAAGCTATACGCAGTATAGCTGCAAATGACAATAAAATATGGCTACTGGCGGAACACTATGATTACCCGGAGAATGGACCGTCAATAACTGATTGTATGGTATATGAATTTCAAATCGACGAGTAGCCGAACCATTCATAAATCAATTAAAAAAACCGCTATCGGGATCACTCCCTTTAGCGGTTTTCATTCTTATTTAGCCATTTTCCCGCACAAACGGGATGAAAATATTTTCAATCAATAAGCAAATATCGGATAATCCTTCATAAGATCATTCACTTTCTTCTTTACTGAAGCAATAGTCGAATCATTATCAATATCAGAGAGAATCTCATCGATAAACTCAACTATCTTAACAATTTGGCCCTCTTTAACACCTCTTGTTGTAATAGCAGGTGTACCGACACGAATACCCGAAGTCTGAAACGGAGAACGACTGTCGAACGGGACCATATTCTTATTTACTGTAATATCTGCAAGTACCAGGGTGTTTTCTACCTGTTTTCCTGTGATATCCGGAAATTTTGACCTGAGATCGATCAACATGGAATGATTATCGGTACCTCCGGAAACCACATGATACCCGCTTTCAATAAAACATTCAGCCATTTTTGCTGCATTGACCTGTACCTGTTTTATATATTCCTTATAGCTATCGGTCAATGCTTCGCCAAAAGCAACAGCCTTTGAAGCAATGACATGTTCAAGCGGGCCACCCTGTATTCCCGGGAATACGGCTGAATCCAGGAGCTGGGTCATTGTTTTCACTTGTCCTTTAGGGGTTTTCCTGCCCCACGGATTTTCAAAATCCCCGGCAACAACAATGAGTCCTCCCCTGGGTCCGCGTAATGTTTTATGTGTGGTGGTTGTAACAATATGACAGTGTGGAAAAGGATTGTTAAGCAATTTTGTAACGATCAATCCTGCAGGATGCGCCACATCAGCCATAAGGATCGCCCCGACTTCATCGGCGATGGCTCTCATGCGCGCATAGTCCCAATCGCGTGAATAAGCCGATGCTCCGGCAACGATCATCTTAGGTCTTTCCTTTTTTGCCAGTGCTTCCATCATGTCGTAATCAATCGTGCCATCTTCTTCCTTTAATTTGTAGGCAACAGGTTTATAAAGAATGCCGGAATAATTAACAAACGACCCATGTGTTAAATGCCCTCCATGGGAAAGGTCGAGACCCAGAAAAGTGTCTCCTGCGTCCATAACAGCCATCATTACCGCAGCATTTGCCTGTGCACCCGAATGAGGTTGAACATTGGCCCAGGTTGCTCCAAACATTTCCTTTGCACGCTCAATGGCCAGGGTTTCCACCTCGTCAACAACCTGACACCCTCCGTAGTATCTCTTGCCCGGCAGTCCCTCGGCATATTTGTTTGTAAGACACGATCCCATGGCTTCCAGTACCTGGTCACTAACAAAGTTTTCCGATGCGATCAATTCAATACCATGCAATTGACGCAGATGTTCTTTTTCAATCAGATCGAAAATAGTTTTATCTCTTTTCATTCGAAACACTACAGTTTAAATTTCGGGTGCGACAAAGATACTTTTTCTGTACTATCTATCAAATGATTCAATTTGTATATTATAAATAATTAAGAACAATTTTCTCAGGATGTTATTATGATTTTCATTTTCAGCCAATTACCTTTTTTCTTAAAAAAATCATTGATAAATAAACAGAATCCTGTAATTTTTTTTTATAACTTGACTCAAAACCATAAACTATTGTACAATGGAAAACCAAACGCAAAAAGAAAATCGCCCGACATTTCTGACAGTTATCTGTATATTAAGTTTTATCGGCCTTGGCATGTCAGTTATCAGCAACTTAATGAATCTGGCATTCGGAACATTCAGCTCTTCATTATATCCGTTAGTGCAAAGCGGATTTGAACAAGCATTGAATGATATTGACGCAGCAGATCCTGCAGCCTCTGCATTTGTAGAACAAATATTCACCTCCATACTTAAGCTTTTTGAAGTGATACCTTTACTTGCAGGGATTAGTCTAGTGCTTACGGCAGTTGCACTTATTGGTGTTATATTTATGTGGAACCTTAAAAAGACCGGATTCTATCTTTATACAGGCGCCAAGGTCATTATGATCTTTATTCCCATGATCCTCATAGGTGTTAACTTTATGAGCTCCATGATGGCTATCGGGATATTTTTCGGTGCAGCTATTTTCATTACCTTGTATGCTTTGAATCTGAAAGCAATGAAATCCTGAAAAAAAAAGTTGTATTAAATAAATTTTACTAATTTAAAATCAAATATCATTCTTTAAAAAAGATATCCATAACCTGTTTTTTTAGTATTAATTTAATTTTAAAACTATGGAAAATATTATTTATGCATTAATTGCCATTCTGCTGATCATTTCTTTTTGGAAAATTTTTACAAAGGCAGGAAAGCCCGGATGGGCATCAATAATCCCTATTTACAATGTAATAGTATTTTTGGAAGTAATTGGTAAACCATGGTGGTGGTTATTGCTTTATCTGATTCCTGTTGTAAATATTATTTTCGGGATCTGGGCATTAAACTTACTTTCAAAAAGCTTTGGGAAAGAAGTCGGATTTACGATCGGACTTGTATTTCTGAGTATTATATTTTTACCGATACTCGGATTAGGTAGTGCTGCCTATAAAGGGCCGGCCGGTAAAAAGTCATAACTATACTTAATTATATTTTCATGAAGCTGCCCGAAAAATCGTTGTGCAGCTTCTTTTCTTTAAAATAGAATAACCATGGAAGTAGTAAATCCTTCTCAAACAAAAAAAACAGTATTGCCCAACGCAAGTTCAACCCTGGTACTGGGAATTCTTTCACTGGTTCTCGGATGCGGATTTGGTCTGATCCTTGGAATTATTGGTCTGATTATTTCCAAAGAAGGGAAACAACTTTATGAAGAAAATCCGGATGCCTATAGCGGATTTGCGAATTTAAATGCCGGCAGGATCTTATGCATTATCGGCATTGTATTAAATGGCGTTGCATTTATGGTATTTCTTTTCTGGATACTTGGCATAGCTGCAATTGTTGGCACCGTTGCAGGGCTTGAAGGCTTATAGAGTGTACAAAGATGATTGAATGGTTAGAAAACCATCCGATTCCCTGCATGTATAAATTTTTCTTTGGCATTGAATGCCCTACATGCGGCTTTCAGCGGTCACTCATTTTCCTGCTGCAGGGACATCTGCTGAAAAGCATTATCACCTATCCTCCGCTGATACCAACTCTTGTATTATCATTTCTGGTATTTCTTCAATTGACTATTAAAAAGCCGGGGTGGATGTTTATCAAACGTTTTGCACTTGTCGATCTGCTCATTATCTTCAGCAACTACATTTTCAAGCTGATCGTATTGTATGCCTGAATTTATTCCGAGGATATATCAAGTAACCACTTTCTGTAAACCGAAAAAAGTTTGGATTTCGACAGGAAACCTACATATTCTCCGTTATTAATAACAGGAAGATTCCACGAACCTGTTTCTTCAAATTTCTTCATTACCGATTCCATAGATTCATCGGGAGAAATATGAGTTGGCGGCAAAATCATTAAGTCACGCACATAAGTCGTAGTGTATAACTCAGTGTTAAAAATAATATGTCTTATATCGTCAAGCAATACAATGCCAACAAGCATTTTATTACTGATAACAGGAAAAATATTTCTCCCTGATCTTGAAATGGCATGAGCCAGTTTGCTCAAATTATCTTCCGGTTTCAGAGAAATGAAATCAGTTTCAATGACCTTTCCCATATCAATAAGTGTTAATACCGCCTGGTCCTTATGATGTGTCAGAAGTTCCCCTCTTTGTGCAAGCCTTATAGTATAAATGGAGTGAGGTTCGAAATACATAATGGTAATAAATGCAATAGTAGAAGTCAGGATCAAAGGCAGAAGAAGTCCGTAGCCACCTGTTATTTCGGCAATAAGAAATATGGCAGTCAACGGAGCATGCATAACCCCTGCCATCATCCCTGCCATACCAACCAATGCAAAATTTCTTTCAGAGACGTTTTCTGTGCCAAATAAATTGATAATCCGGGCACTAAAATAACCTGCAATTCCTCCCATAAATAAAGTAGGGGCAAAAATTCCGCCTACCCCTCCGGCTCCGTTGGTAATTGAGGTTGCTGCAACTTTAAAAATAAGGATAAGCAAAAGAAAAAGCCCGAACATCCAGAAGTTATCCTGCAGACCATAAAAAAGACTTCCATTTGTTATTTCACCGGCATTCCCATTGAGTAATGCATCCAATGTATTATACCCTTCACCGTATAACGGAGGCAGAAATAAAATAATAAGCCCAAGCATTGATCCTCCTATAAGAGGTTTCAAATAAGGACTTTTAATCTTACCCAGGGTGGCTTCTATTGATAGGGTTACTTTGGTAAAGTAGAAAGATACCAATCCGCAGAACACTCCAAGAATTATATAATAAGGGATTCGTCCAAGGGAAAACTGTTCGCTCAATTCAAAGGAAAAAATTTCTGCTTTGCCAAGGAAAAAAATGGATACGGTCAGTGCAGTTACAGCACTTATAAGAAGAGGGATTATTGACCACAATGTAAGATCAAGCATCAACACCTCCAGAGCAAATATCACTGCTGCAATAGGAGCTTTAAATATTCCTGCTATAGCTCCTGCTGCTCCGCATCCGATCAGGATGGTTGTGGTTTTATAGTTCATTCGAAATATTCTTCCCAGAGAGGACCCCATGGATGATCCGGTTAATACAATCGGAGCTTCAAGACCTACAGATCCTCCGAATCCGACAGTTAGTATCCCTGCAATAAAGGATGAGTAATTGTTGTGAGGACGGAGTTTCCCATTCTGCTTTGATATGGCAAATAAAATTCTGCTTATTCCATGACCGATCTTATCCTTAACAACAAAACGAACAAATAAAACAGTTAATACGATCCCTATCAAAGGAAAGAACAGAAAGAGGAAATTAATTTTATCATCAGGAAGACTATGCAAGAGCAGTTGATGAATGTAGTGAACCGAATTTTTTAACAGAACCGCCGCAAGACCGCTAAAAATACCTATAATAAAACTTAAAATATAAACAAATTGCCTGTGTCCGAGATGATCATCTCTCCATATTAAAAATTTTCCAATGAGTTTTGTTCCAACCATTCCTAACAATCCTTATTCTTCAGAAAAATCCTTCAAGAGACTTCTGTAGCTGGAAAACAATTTGGCCCTTGAAATAAATCCCAGGTACTTCCCGTGTTCAAGAACCACTATATTGTATCTCCCGCTCTTTTGAAATTTCATTGCAACTTCCTCAACAGTATCGGTTGATGAAATGATATATTCAGGCATAAACATTAAATCCCTGACATAAATTCTATTATACAATTCATTATCAAAAATGATATGTCTTATATCATCCAGCTTAATAATTCCCCTGAAATTTCCATCTTCTTCAACTACAGGGAAAATGTTCCGATGTGCAAATTTAATGGTTTCTATCAACTGCCCCATGGTTGTGGATGGTCTTAAAACGTTAAAATCTTTTTCAATCAATTCATTAATCCGCAACATCATCAACAGAGCCTTGTCTTTATGATGAGTAATGAGTTCACCCCGTTTTGCCAGTTGCATGGTATAAACAGAGTTGGATACAAATATCTTTGTAGTTGCATAAGACAGTGTGGCAACAATCATCAGTGGCATGAACAGTTGATAACCACCGGTAATTTCTGCGATAAGAAAAATGGCCGTAAGAGGTGCATGAATGACGGAAGCGATCATGCCTGCCATACCAACCAATGCAAAATTCGCCGGATTTACATCAACCCCGGCAATTCCCAAAAGTTGTGAATAAAAAAGTCCGGCAATTCCCCCTGTAAATAAGGTAGGCGCAAATATTCCTCCCACTCCGCCGCTACCAAATGTTAACGAGGTTGCCACCACCTTGGATAACAATATAATCAGAAAAACAAAAAATGTATAAAACACGCTCCCTTTCAATGAAAAATAGAGTGTATTTTCATACAACAATCCATATTGTCCTTTTAAACTTGCATTAATGACCTCATACCCTTCACCGTAAAGTGAAGGAAGAAAAAAGATCACAATGCCCAAAATCACACCCCCGATAAGCAACCTGTAAAACACGTTGGATATTTTCTCAAATAGTTCGGTAATAAAGTTGTAAACCTTGCTGAAGTATACGGCAACCATTCCTGTGAACAGTGCGAATAAAAGATACCAGATCAGTTGGTTTAACTGAAACTTCTCGGTAATAGAAAATGAATAGAGTACAGCTTGCCCCAAAAAATAATAAGAGGTTAAAGTTGCAGTGGCTGAAGCTATAAGCAAAGGAACTATGGCCGACATTGTTAAATCAAGCATAATAACTTCCAGTGAGAATACAACTGCCGCAATAGGAGCTTTGAATATGGCAGCCATCGCACCTGCACTGGCACAACCCAGCAATAATACAATTTGTTTGTAACTCAAATTCAGCATTCTGCCAATATTCGATCCAATTGCTGCTCCGGTAGCAACAGTAGGTCCCTCTAATCCTACTGAACCTCCAAAACCTACCGTTAAGGCACTTGTCAGTATCGAAGAATACAAATTATGGGTATTCATTTTGCCATGATTCTTGGATATCGAAAACAGTACACTGGGTATTCCGTGGCGTACCGGTCTGCGGTTAATATACTTGATAAAAAGCACAGTCAGAGATAATCCTATAACAGGAAAAAGAATATAGAACAATCCGTTATTCGTACTGGCAAAAACAGCAAGATGGGTTTCTATAAATCGAACAAGGTTTTTAATAATAACTGCTGCAAATCCTGCCAAAATACCGATTATAATACTTAATGCAAGTATTAGTTGTCTGTCAGTCACATGTTTATTACGCCATATTATAAACCTTGTCAATATCTCTTTCATCAATGCTGAATTGTTAATTCCAAAAGATCCAGATTGAGATTCCTGTCACCATTGCAAATGCATTTCTTCATTTCCTTTCGATAAAAATAGAAAACCAAACTAAAACACAAATATAAAATTTCATAGTATCTGACTTGTAAAAAGACATCACTTTTCGAAGCTAACTTCTTCTCGTCAAAAATTTATGATGATCTAACATATCTTATTCACAAAATTTGAATGAAAAACCAACCCCTTATGAAATGAGTCTATTAATATAGATTTTATTAAGGTATTTATTTTTATGAGATTTAGTGTAGTGAATGAGGAGCTGAAATAAATCCTACAATGCAAGTACTACCCTGTCTGCTGACATGGAATATGCCAAATACAACCAATGCTTATGTGCTTAAATAACAGGAGTATTATTGAAAAGTGAATTTTCCACAAATAAATCATAAATTGCGATCGCACAACAGGTTAATAAATATATTACTCTCTCCTGTGCAAAATCGGGGATGATACTTAAGTTTGTACCAGTATCTTAAAATGATGATTTGAATTGTTCATCTTACATAGAATTGCTGAAATAAATAGTTGTTAGGATCGTTTTGTTATCATAGAATTCTGATGCCTGATGTCTCGTTTTTTTGTCAATACGTGCTTTTTTTTAACTTGTTTCCAATTGGCGGCAGGTCAATATGTTGTTGAACCTCCGGAAATAACAAGAGTTACAGTCGATACCGAAACACAGGAAATTCATATCTACTGGAATTCTTCCCCGACACCGGGTATTGATTATTATGAAGTTTGTGAATGGCGGATAACAGGAGCCGGTGGCTCACAATCAGCAGATCCCATTGCTCAGACCGATGAGCTGGAATTCAGCTATTATAATCCCGATGTAAATAATAAATCTCTGGGATATTGCATAAAAGCCTATACTTTAACAGATGACAGTCCTTTGTCAGAAATAGATAGTACGATCTATCTGAGTGCTGATTATGATTCCTGTTCAGCTACTGCAACCTTAAAATGGAATGATTACAACAGATGGCGCAGTGAAATTGCCAGCTACAGTGTTTGCAATTATACAGAAGCAGGCACGATTGAAATACTTGCAACTCTTCCTGAAGGAGTAAATGAGACCACCCTCTCACATCTTGAGTTTGAAAGAAACTATAGTTTCTTTATTGTTGCCGAACGCAACAATGCAGAACGACACACTTCTTATTCCAACCGTGTGGATAAAAATACTTATCATTCAGTATATCCGGAATATATTCATGCTGATTTTGGAACGGTAAATGCCAACAATAATCCAGACATTCAGTTTTCCATTGATCCGCAATCAGAACTTCAGAACTACACTCTTTTCAGGTCTTCCCCTTTGCCGGAGGGGCCCTATGATTCTGTTCACTCGTTTTTTACTGCCATGAATTCAATTGAGTATACTGATGAAGTAGATGCTTCCTTAAATCCATACTATTATAAACTTCAGGCCATCAATTATTGTGATCAGATTGTTGATGTATCAGGGAATACGGCCGGTACCATTTTGTTAAATGCAGAATTGAACGGCACAACGGTTAATTTAAGCTGGTCGGAATATCATGATTGGCTGGGAGGTGTTCAAACTTATTCTGTTGAACGCAGATACTCAGATGAAGATAGCTTCCAGATCATTGGCGAAGCTGAGAATCAATTTTCCGAATCTTATGATAACAGGATGAATCAAAATATAGTTTCAGAAATATGTTACCGGATAACGGCAATGGAGGGTCCGGGTAATCCAATCTCTCCGGAGCCGGCCATTAGCAGATCAAACATCGAATGTGTACGGTTGGCAATACATATTGAATTTGCTTATCAGGCATTTATCCCCGGAGCATCTGATAACAATATTTTCGGACCTTCCAGAATGGATTTTGTACCTGAGTATTTTGATTTCAAGATTTTCAATCGCTGGGGAAATCTTGTATTTCATTCAACGGATCCTTACAATCCGGGATGGGACGGGTCAAATCAAGGAGGAGAGTTAGTACCCCAAGGAGTTTACAGGTATCAACTGGAATATAAAAATGAAAACGGGGAGTTAATTGTACTACATGGCAGTGTAACAGTTGCCAGACAATAATCATCACGTTCAAATACTATCTTTTTTAGCTCAAATTCGTTAACTTTGTTCCAGGGAGTTTTAATCGTATTCTAATATTAATACAATGAGTGTTGCCCTTACAGCAGAAGAGATTGAAGTAAAAAGAGAATTCAATCAATTGCTTTCGGATTGTATTCGTTGTGACAAAAAGGGTGATAAAGTTCTGATCAGAAAAGCCTTTAAAGTTGCGTTCGATGCACATAAAGGCATGCGCCGGAAATCCGGCGAATTTTATATTTTACATCCCATTGCAGTTGCACGGATAGTAAACCAGGAAATTGGGCTGGGTACGAAATCCATGATTTGTGCTCTGCTTCATGATGTTGTTGAAGATACTGATTATACACTTGAGGAGATTGAAAGTATTTTCGGACCTAAGATCGCCTCTATAATTGACGGCTTAACAAAGATATCCGGAGTATTTGATACAAATACAACACAACAGGCAGAAAATTTCAGACGAATACTTCTTACACTGGCTGAAGATGTAAGAGTTATCCTGATAAAAATTGCTGACAGACTGCATAATATGCGTACTTTGGATAGTCTTCCGGTTCACAAACAAATGAAAATTGCCAGTGAAACAATTTATCTCTTTGCCCCCCTTGCTCATCGATTAGGACTCTATGCTATTAAAACAGAACTTGAAGATCTCAGTCTGAAATACAGTTATCCGAAAGTTTATCTTGAACTTGAAGAGAAACGCATAAAAAATGAACCCTTTTTACTGGAATTTCTTAATGAATTCAGAACTCCCATAGAAAAAAAGTTAAAAGACTATGGGCTGAAATTTGAAATTACAGCACGCCAAAAAAGCATTTATTCCATTTGGCAAAAAATGCAAAAGAAAAATATTCCGTTCGAAGAAATCTATGATCTGATGGCTATTCGGGTAATTTTTCATCCAAAACCCAAAGTAGCTGAAAAAACTCAATGCTGGAATATTTATTCTCTGATCACAGATATATATATGCCTAAACCTGAGCGAATAAGGGACTGGGTCAGTACGCCAAAAGCAAATGGTTATGAAGCACTGCATGCAACGGTAATGGGTCCGAAGGGTCATTGGGTAGAAGTGCAGATCAGATCTACACGCATGGATGAAATTGCTGAAAAAGGATTTGCCGCTCACTGGAAATATAAAGAAGGAAGTTCTTCTTATGAAACTGAGCTTGATAAATGGATTAAAAGATTGACAGATCTGCTGGAAGATCCAAATTCCGATGCGCTTGAATTCCTGGATGACATTAAATTGAACCTGTTTACTTCTGAAATTTTTATTTTTACCCCTAAAGGAGATATCAAAACACTGCCTACCAATGCAATTGCCATGGATTTTGCATATGAAGTACACTCTCAAATTGGTCATTGTGCTATAGGAGCAAAAGTAAACCATAAACTGGTTCCTCTCAATCATATTCTTAAAAGCGGCGACCAGGTTGAAATCATTACTTCAGATAAACCTCAGCCGAGAATCGAATGGCTGCAAAAAATTGTTACTGCAAAAGCAAAATCTGCTATTAAAGCATACCTTAAATCTGAAACAAAAAACCGCATCGAAAAAGGAAAGAGTATTCTGGAACAGAAGCTCTCGGAACTTAAACTAAAACCAAGCAATCGTATTTTCAGAAAACTGATACCAAATTATCAGGTCACTTCAAAAGACGAGTTGTACAGCAAAATTGGTATAGGAATAATAAATCTGGACGATTTAAAACAGCTTCTGAAAAAGAACACGAAAAATAAATGGATCAGGTATTGGAGTCTTCAGTTTTCAGGAAGACGAAGTGAAAAAAATATAAACGGAAGTCAACAAGACCTGAAACAAGTTTTTCTCCGCGAAAATGTTCATGACATTGAGCCTGAATACATCATCGCACGATGCTGTAATCCTATTCCGGGTGATCAGGTAATCGGCATTAAAGATGAGCTGCAACAAATTGTTGTTCACAAACTCAATTGTCCGGAAGCAATCAGACTTTCATCCACACACGGACATATGTTGGAAAATGTTCAATGGACAACTCATAAGTATTATTCATTTCTTGCAAAAATAGCAATCTCCGGAACAGACAAATTTGGAATTTACAATGACATTACCACATCCATCACAAAACAATTGAATGTAAATATCAGAAATATCCATCTTGAAAGTCATGATGGCATTTGGGACGGAACAATAGAACTTTATGTTCATAATGCCAAAGATTTAAACCTGCTGATTATGAATATTGGCAAGATAAAAGGAGTTGAGTCAGTAAAAAGAGTAGAGCACCTTCCTGCAAGCTTTTAATTTTGTCTTAAACCAAAGAAGCGAAATGAAAAATGTAGTATATTAGCCCTTATTTATAATTAGACTAATTATGGTTTCGCCGGAAACAAAAGAGACTGTAAAAAAAATTTTCACAGATTATCTGGAGAAAAAGGGACACAGAAAAACTCCTGAGCGTTATGCCATCCTGGATGAGATCTATTCAAGAGACGGTCATTTTGATATTGAAACCCTTTACATTTTTATGAAAAATAAAAATTACAGGGTGAGCCGGGCTACTCTTTATAATACCATCGAGTTATTGCTCAATTGCAATCTTGTCATTAAACATCAGTTTGGAAAAAATATTGCACAATTTGAAAAAGCTTATCAGTGTATACAACATGATCATATTATTGACATTGATTCCGGCCAGGTAATTGAATTCTGTGATCCGAGATTGCAAGACATTATTCAAACTGCATGCGAATTAAACGGATATAAACCATCACATCACTCGCTGTATATTTACGGAAAACGTAAAGAAAATTCAGCAAAATAATTGCATAGAATCAAACCAAGTATTGACTCATTTTTTTTGAAATTATTTGTACCTTCGCGCGTTGTGAATTATTAGGTTAATTGATAAAAGTAATTATGAAAGTAGATGTGCTTTTAGGCCTTCAATGGGGTGATGAAGGCAAAGGTAAGGTGGTTGATGTTCTGACTCCAAAATATGATATTATCGCTCGTTTCCAGGGAGGTCCTAATGCCGGTCACACATTGGAATTCAACGAAATTAAACATGTCTTGCACAACATACCTTCCGGCATTTTCAGAGAAGATCAGATCAATGTTATTGGAAATGGTGTAGTCATTGATCCGGTTATTTTCAGAAAGGAAATTGAAGCAATTAGCAAGCTAAATGTGGATATCAGCAAAAGACTTTTTATATCCAAAAAAGCTCATCTTATATTACCTTCCCACAGAATTCTGGATGCTGCATCAGAAGCTTCTAAAGGGAAAACCAAAATAGGTTCTACTTTAAAGGGCATTGGCCCGACATATATGGATAAGACCGGCAGGAACGGATTAAGAGTGGGTGACATACTCTCTGAGGACTTTAAGAAAATGTATGATTCACTTACCGGGAAACATATGCAATTGTTGGGTATGTATAACTTCGAATACAAATTAAAGGACTTTGAGGAAGGTTGGTTTGAAGGAATCAATACCATTAAGAAATTCTCCATTATTGATAGTGAACACTTCATCAATCAGGAAATAAATAAAGGAAAATCAATACTTGCAGAAGGCGCACAGGGAACTCTTCTTGATATAGACTTTGGTTCATATCCCTTTGTAACATCTTCCAATACTATTTGCGCCGGGGCTTGTACCGGGCTTGGAGTAGCTCCCAACAAGATCGGGAAGGTATTTGGTATTTTTAAGGCATATTGCACAAGAGTGGGAAGTGGCCCCTTTCCTACGGAACTTAATGATGAAACAGGCGAAAAATTAAGACAAAAAGGAAATGAATTTGGTGCTACGACCGGACGTCCCAGACGTTGCGGATGGCTTGATCTGCCGGCTTTAAAATATTCCATTATGCTAAATGGAGTTACCAATCTGATTATGACCAAAGCCGATGTCTTATCCGCATTTGATTCCATTAAAGTATGTACAGCATATGAAACCACGGAAGGAATAATCGATTATTTTCCTTACAATATCAATATAGTAACTAAGGCAATCTATACCGATATTCCTTCCTGGATAGAGGATCTTACAAATGTGGAAAATGGCAGCGATCTGCCACCGGAACTTATTGATTATATTCATTTTATTGAAAAAGAAGTAGGTGTTCCTGTCACAATAGTATCTGTCGGACCAAAAAGAAGACAAATCATTGAACTTTAAACCCTGGCCGTTAATAATCACTCTCTGCAAATGAAATTGTCAGAAAGAATCTCTTATTTATGATGAATGAAGCTCACCGCCGTGCTCCGTCGCAAGCTGTCGCTGAAGCTTTAGCGTAGGCGCCAGAAGCTATGGCGCAAGCGACAAGCAGACGGGGTATCTTCAATTTGGTTTTTATCAAAACCTCTTCAAGAGGCAGGGTATTTACCATCGCTCCCGCTTTCATCGGCATTATCTGCCTGCGGGCCACAGGCGGATAATCCGGCAGGCAGGTTCGACCAGAAAATTTCATTACGCAAAACTCATGAAATTTATGTCTCACGAATAAACCAAATTTTATTTTTAAAAATATATTGCCATCTTTGCGCGCTGAATAAAGAACTAAAGTAGGATTTTTATAATCAGTAGATGAATCATGAAAAAAGAAGCAATTGCAATATTGTGTGCCGGAGGGCCTGCTCCCGGAATTAATACAGTTATCGGCTCAGTGACCAAAGTGTTTTTAAATGCCGGATATCGTGTGCTGGGAATAAATGAAGGGTATAAAACCTTATTTACAGATAAAACAAAATACGATGAACTCAATTTCGAATTTGCTGACACTGTATTTAGTCGCGGAGGGTCAGCTCTGCAAATGAGCAGATACAAACCAAAAGACTCGGAATTTTCAACTACATTCTTTATAAAAGAAAATATCAAATTGCTGGTAACCATTGGAGGTGATGATACTGCATCAACTGCTAACCGTCTGGCTAAATTTCTTGCTGAAAATAACCTGAAAGTTACGAATATACATGTTCCAAAAACCATTGACAACGATCTGCCTTTGCCTGAAGGAAGCCCTACTTTTGGTTATCAATCTGCAAAAGAAGAGGGTGTTCGTCTTGCAACAACAATTTATGAAGATGCACGGGCAAGCGGAAATTGGTTTATTTTATCGGCGATGGGCAGAGAAGCAGGACATCTCGCCGTTGGTATCGGTACAGCTTGCCATATGCCTATGATCATCATACCGGAAATGTTCAACAAAACAAAAATAACTTTCGATAAAATCACCAGAATGATCATTTCATCTATGGTGAAAAGAAAAATACTCGGTATACAATATGGTCTGGCGATTGTGAGTGAAGGTGTTTTTCATTTTATGAATGACGAAGAAATAGAAGGAACAGGAATAAACTTTACTTATGATGATCACGGGCATCCGGAATTAGGCAATGTCAGCAAATCGCATATTTTTAACATGCTTGTTCAGAGAAAATTGAAAAAACTTGATCTGACAATTAGAAGTCGTCCGAATGAGATCGGTTACGAACTCAGATGTTGTCGTCCCATAGCATTTGATTTGTCTTATGCTACTCTTCTCGGCAATGGTGTTATGAAATTATTCCAGGATGGTGTCACAGGTTGCATGGTAACAGCTGACCCGGCAGGCAATATTTCTCCTTTATTCCTTAAGGATGTGGAAGACGAAAATGGGAAAGTGAAAATTCGATTGGTGAATATTAATTCAGAAAGAACCCAATTGATATTTCATAATAACCTGCATTTTATTAAAAAAGAAGATTATCAGGCCGCAAAAAAATATTTGCTTAATCCTGAAGAATATGATTTCTACAAAATACTGAATTGGTAGAAGCTGTCCAAAAGGGTAAGATCTTTATGACAGCCACGAAATCCCTAAGACTTAAAGAAATCACAAAACCCTGTTGATCAATTAAATAACTTT
>JAFGQO010000171.1 GCA_016935615.1 Bacteroidales bacterium | reverse complement strand
TGCTCTTTCTTCCGATAATTTGTTGAATGGAACAGGGACAACTTCAATATGGATATCAATTCGATCGAGCAGAGGCCCTGAGATCTTATTCAGATATTTCTGTACTACTCCGGGAGTGCATACGCATTCTTTTTCGGGGTGGTTGTAATATCCACAGGGACAGGGATTCATTGATGCAACCAGCATGAAACTGGCCGGGTAATCGATGGTATACTTTGATCGTGAAATGGTAATATGCCTGTCCTCAAGGGGTTGCCTCAAAACTTCAAGAACTGTTCGTTTAAACTCGGGCAGTTCATCAAGAAACAAAACACCATTATGTGCCAGGGATATTTCTCCTGGCTGAGGATAAGTACCACCGCCGACAAGGGCAATGTCGGATGTTGTATGATGAGGTGAGCGGAATGGTCTTTTCGTGAGAAGGGACGAATCGCCGTTCAGCAATCCTGCAACAGAATGAATCTTGGTTGTTTCCAGGGCTTCGTGAAGGGTAAGCGGCGGAATAATTGTTCCCAGACGTTTTGCCAGCATGGTCTTGCCTGCTCCCGGTGGACCTACCATCAGGATATTGTGTCCTCCTGCAGCTGCAATTTCCAGTGCCCGTTTCACATTTTCCTGGCCTTTCACATCTGCCAGATCAAGTTCGTAATTGTCAAGGTTGGATAAAAATTCATTTCGGGTATCAACGAAGGTTATTTCCAGTTCTTTTTCTTCATTGAAAAAATCGATTACCTCTTTCAGAGATCCTACACCATAAACATCCAGGTTATCAACCACTGCTGCTTCACGTGCGTTTTCTCCGGGGAGAATAAATCCTTTAAATCCGTGTTTTCTGGCTTCAATAGCAATTGGCAATACTCCTTTTATGGGGTGAATACTTCCATCCAGTGATAACTCTCCCATCAGGATATAATCAGCCAGTTTATCGGTCTTTACCTGTTCCGATGCTGCAAGTACGCCTATTGCAAGAGGCACATCGTACGCCGAACCCTCTTTGCGTATATCTGCCGGGGCCATATTGATAACGATTCGTTTTCCGGGCCAGTGATAATCAAGTGTTTTGATGGCTGTTTGAATGCGCTGCTTGCTTTCTTTTACTGCATTGTCGGGTAAACCTACCAGGAAAAAATTTATGCCCTTACCCACATTAACTTCAACAGTAACGATTTCAGCGTTGATGCCAAATACAGCGCTGGCAAATGTTTTTACTAGCATATTTTCCAATTTCTCTTAACGTTATTTCTTTTTTTTCCAGCTTGATTTTCTTTTCTTCCGCTCTATAGCTTTTTCATATACCGGACAAAAATCCTGTCCTGATAATAGGCTTTTTGGTCTTTCTTCTTTGATCTTGCACCCAAGATTAATATTCAGACCAAACCTCAAATTTATGTTTCTTGCAGATAAAGGCCAAATAATACCCAAAACATTATCACTTATCATGTAAAATTGCAATGGATCCCTGCCGAAGGAAAAGCCCAGGCCAACATTTTGAAACGACCGGTACATTAGTGAATAACTCCCAACAAGATGAACATGGCCAAAAGGATTGTAATCTGCTGCTAATGTCAAAGCCGGACTGAATTTTGTTCTGTAGGCTACTGCAGAGATCAGTAACCGGGCTTCCAGTTTCTCATTTACATGGTATTCGGCACCCAGGTACATTTTTGTTGGAAGGAAAGTGGTATATGGGTTGTTTGTGAAATTGAAATTTACGGAATCTATTATCGATTCGACCACATTTCCCGTATCGACCAGTATTCCCCGGTAAGTGTAATATTCATCAAATGAAATGTTATTCAGATTAGATCTCCACCTTATAAATCCAAGATCAAGAATACTTCCTGAGAAGGTAATGTTTTCATTATAGTTATAAATAAATCCAGCATCAAAAGCAAGTCCCCAGTTTTTCCTGTTGAAGATAAGCTGCATTATACTTACATTATCATTATAATAATAATCGGTCAATTGCCCGTTTTCATGTTCAAGGATAACAGGGGCTGACATGTTTATACTAAGTTCACCGTCAAGTGTCAGATCAAAAGTATTTTCATCCGTATACAACGAAATATCAGATTTTGGGATGGCAAGATTTAATTTACCAAAAAGAAGTTTTCCTTTGACTCCGAGAAAATTGCCGTAGCTGGTTTGTTTTGATATTCCCAGGGCAAATTCCCTGTAATGCATTGCATAGGCAGAGGTGCCTTTCATCTTTGCGGATTCACCTTCGAATTGAGTATTTCCCTCCCAGCCCAATTTGAATACATCTTTTGAAGATGTAAATGGCAGATTGTTTTTTTCAATGATGGAGAATGCAAAATAGTAATCGCCTCGTTTATAACCCAAAGCAAGGAGCGTGGTATGAAATTCCGTGCCGATAAGTGTGCGCCATCCCAGTTTGTCGATTACCTTATCAATATTTAAGGAATACGTACTGTCACTTGTATTTTTAACAAGTTGTTTATAACTGAATCCTGAATTTGCATAATTCACATGAACAGAAGACAAAACAGGGATCCCAATGAACCATTTGCATTCCGATTGCACAGCCGGATTAAGAAAATTGCTTTCACCGAGATAATGCATCTGAAATAGCTGTTGATTTTGTTGACCGGACAAAATAAAAGGAAAACAGAATAAGCTGATTAAGAGTGTTCTTCTCATCAACAGGGAGTTTATTCAAATGGTACCAGCAATTCAGCTCTCATGGCCAGTTGCAGGTCAAATCCATAATAAGAATATACACGAATCTGATCCAATCCCTCACGATAAGTCTCCACATGAATGGCCAGTTCAAAGTTGGTAACCTGCATCATATTTTGGATGCGTGTACTATCAACATATTGTTCTTCTCTTCCTGAGAAAGGTATTGTTGTTATCCCATCCGGGATTTGTAAAGCCTGAGCAACCCAAAAACTACCATTTTCGAAAAGAGAATCCACCAATTGGTTATCAATATAAAAATACATCTGAATAGCCAGGTTGGCAGGGATTTCATTTGCATAATTTATTCGAAACATAAGAGATTGTGCATATTCCATATCCGGACTAATAGAAGAAAAGTTCATAGCACCGGTAAACAATGTATCGAAGCCAAGCCCTGGATTTTCAAAAAACAATGAACTGTTATAGATTATCAAAGGAATGGAATCACCTACGGTTGATGTATCTATTATTTGGTTTTCAAGTGCTTCGGGCGGCATAATGTCATCAAGTGTATAATTCAGAGGGCCAATGGGAACAGAAAAAGTAGGATTATAATACATAGGATCGTTAGACCGGTTAAAGTCATCAAGACATGCTACGGTCAGAAAACCGGTCAGGATAAAAAAACAGGCCGCCAGATGAATTCTTGTGTTCATAATTAAACCAGATCTTCTTCAATAAAATTAATTAAAGAGTGAATCATTATTCCATGTATTTCCTGGATGCGATCAGAATAACCACTATGAGGCACCCTGATTTCCACATCACAGATCTGAGCCAGTTTTCCTCCATCATTCCCCGTAAGGGCAACAATTTTCATCTGTCTTTGTTTAGCAGTTTTGGCAGCATTGATCATATTTTGGCTGTTTCCGCTGGTACTGATGGCTAATAGAACATCTCCGTTATTTCCATGTGCTTCTAAATAGCGTGAGAATATATTGTCAAAACCATAATCGTTTGCCGCACAAGTAATATGCGAAGGATCTGATATTGAAACAGCTGCAAACGCTCTGCGGTCTTCCTTGAACTGACCGGTAAGTTCTTCGGCAAAATGCATAGCATCACACATCGATCCTCCATTGCCGCAGGAAATCAGTTTGCTTCCTCTGGCTAATGCATTGGCCATAATGTTACCCGCCCGTTCAAGGGCTTTAAAATTTGCCTCGTCAGAGATAAATTTTTCTAATACTTCTTTGGCTTCCAGAAAATCTTCCTTAAAATTACTCATAATTGCAGTAGATTAATTTATTTACCAATAATAAACAATAAACGCAAAAACTTCAATATTTTGTCTGCTTATGAATAATAAACTGCGTCAGAAACTGTTTGAAATTATTTTTGAAGCTGATACTCCGGCAGGAAAGGCATTCGATATATCCCTGCTTATTGTCATTGTTCTGAGCATTGTAACTGTTATGTTCGAGAGTGTGCCAACACTGCGGAAAGGCAATATCAATCTGTTTAAAAGTCTGGAATGGGGATTTACCATAATATTCAGCCTTGAATATATTTTAAGGATTTATGCATCAAAAAACAAATGGAAATATATATCCGGTTTTTATGGG
>JAFGQO010000023.1 GCA_016935615.1 Bacteroidales bacterium | reverse complement strand
TGAGGTACTCAAAGGCAAAATCGATATTGTTCTTGGAAACACTGTTAAGTCCCGGAACAGTTTGACGAAGTACTGAAGCCCCGCCGAATATTTTCGCTTTCATATCAGATTTATCAACACCCATTTTCATTAATGAATTAATCAAAAGCTCCATGGCATACATTCCGTATTTGCCGCTTTTGGAAAGATAAAATTCCTTATTCACCGATGATGGTAACATGAAATGATTAAGACCGCCAATACCGTTATGAGGATCATACAACACAACAGAAATACAAGAACCAAGCAGCGTGCCTATGAATATATCTTCATCACTGGAATAGTATTCTCCCGGATGCAGGAAAATAACGTTTTTTCCCAGACTGAAATTGTAACTGGTGTACATGATTGTTCTCAAAAAAAAGTGATTTCACCTTCAATACTGCCATCTTCAACTTCAAAACCTTCGATCTCGGCAGCCTGTTTTTTGTGATGAAAAATTGTAAAATCCTTGATTATTGACTGAAGCCGATTGTTTTTTATTTCCCAGTTGCTGATCTTATTGATCTCCATAAGGTTGCTTTTCTGGATATTGGCATTGCGTGAAATCCTTTTGTATTTATTGATGATCTGACGGATATTGGAATTAAGATTTTCCAGTTTCCAGAGATGCTGACTTGTGTTCGAATATATCTGGTAAAATGAATCAGAAAATACCTTAAACCCGTGCAGATTCTTTTCAAGTGCCTTTATTTCTCCAAAAAACAGGGAACACGATGCATTAACAGCTCTTTTATATTTATCGATAAAACCGAATTCCTTTTCTGTGCTGATAAAATATGTGGACAACACATCCCTGGTTGTCTTATGAAAGGTATTGGTGATTTCACGGGATTGCTGAATATTGGTTTCAATATTCAGGATAAGCGCATCCATTTCTTCAACTGTAGTATTCATGTTAGAAAGTATTTCCTGTTTGGCTATTTCAATTTTGGAAGCAATGCTGATATTATTGAATTTGGATACCAGTGATTCTATATCTTCAAAACCTTCACTGATCCTCTCTACTTCCTCAAAAAGATTCGAACTCTGACTGGATATTCTTTCTTTCTTGTGTACAGAAAAAGTCAGGTCCTGGAAAAGTGAATTTAGATTCTCCTTGGAATTACAGAACATGATTGACAAAAGACCTTCATTATTGTTTTCAAGTCTTTGTGCAAATAATTCACGCTGTCTGTCCGTTTCTTTTAAAATGTCTTCAACCTGACGCGTTGAATCCCTGAATATTTTCAGGCTTGTTTCAATTTTATTCTGGATATCACTGAGCAGGGAAATACTCAATTCTGTAATGTGAATGAGGTAGGTGTATTCATCAAGAGCGTTGGTCAAATCAGACAGGTCCCGGTCCTCAATACTGTTAAGAGTAAGCAGTACATGGTCTATCGATTGTCTTATTATGTCCTGCTGCTGAATTTCTTCCATAATCAGCATCAGCGGTTGTTTGATTTTACTGCCGATTTTAAGAAGATTATCAATGCTGGAAAAAAGATCATTAATTCCTTTCCGGAGTTCATTACGACTTGAATTAAGCCGTTCAGTAAAATCGTAGATCGTTTTTTTCTGAACTGCCTGAAGTTCACGCAGATAGATAAGGTAATTTGAAAAAAGTTCCCTGGCGTGAGTACCCCTGCTTGTAAGAGAATCTGTTTCTTCTATTGTTTTGGAAGAGACTTTTTTCAGTTCTTCGGTTATATAGGAAAATGCGCCACCGGCTTTTCCGGCTTTTACGGCATAGGTCATTGCATTGAGTGAAATGATCTCAATTTCTTCACTTGCTTTTCTGACTATATCTATCCCTTCAGTAAGATCCTTAATATGGGACAGGCTGTTGTTAAGAGAAGCAAGGAGCCTGTCGTCTTCAAGATGGATTTCCCGGAATTCATTGTTGATCATTTCGATAAGAGACTGAATATTGTCACTGGCGGTAGCAGTGCGTGGCTCTGTGCCTTCAGCTTCCATGTTTCTGTTTTTATACAGGGATATTCTGCTTACGGCATTGCTGATACTGTTTTCGGTTTCAGTGAGTACTTTTGGGAATTCTTCGGCAAGATTACTGTAAATAACTTCCGTATCTGTATTCAGACTTGAAAGTCGTTCCACAAGGAGATCACGTTCTTTTATAATTTTATGCATCATAAAAAAAGTATAAGAAAATACGCATGGTAATGCAAATAAAGAGCACAACAGGAGCAGAAAAGATTTTCTGAAATATAAGGGACAAAAAAGGGCTGTCTCTGAAGGAGACAGCCCGGATATTCTGTAATGAATGACTAGTTAAGGGCCTTTTCAGTGTCCTTGTCAAAGAACGAAGCTTTCTTGATTTCCGGCTTAAGAAATACCTTGTCACCAACCTTGAACTCGTAATGCGGAGCAACACGGGCCATAATTGTGTGGCTGCCTGTATTTGTAAACAGGTTTATATCTGCACCAAGTGGCTCAATAACTTCAACTTCTGTTTCAATACAGTTTGGTTCTGTTTTTTCCTTGTAAACAAGGTCTTCAGGTCTGATTCCGAAAATAACCTGTTTGCCGACATAAGGCTTAAGGGTTTCAATCCATTTCTGGTCAAGGACAAGAGAAAAATTCTCTTCTTTGATTACCGTTTTTCCGCCTTCTTCAACTACATCGACAGTAAGGAAGTTCATTGGGGGGGAACCGATAAAACCGGCAACGAAACGGTTGATCGGCTTATTGTATAACTCAAGCGGGCTACCAATCTGCTGGATAATACCACCTTTCATTACGACAATTTTGTCAGCCATGGTCATGGCCTCAACCTGG
>JAFGQO010000170.1 GCA_016935615.1 Bacteroidales bacterium | reverse complement strand
TTACAATTCACGAATCACCCTTTCTGATCAGGGTGTTTTTTTTATGACCATATAGACTGCCGGGGCGAGAAGCCTCCTCCTTCACTTTGTTTCTGCGGATAAATGTGCCGATGTTGTTTTTGTAGTGTTTTTCGAAGAAAAATACCCAAAAAACACTTTCGGTAAGCCCCAGCAGGATCACACCTTATGGGATAACCAGGGATTAATTCCTCCGTCATTGCGAAGCACGGCAATCTTGCCATAAGGTATGCGAAAAAGCCAGATTGCCGCGGTCGTCGTACCTCCTTTCTCACAATGGCGGCACGAAGAATCTTCTGATACTTTTTCCTGCCTATCTGAGAATTTCGTAATTTATTCCCATAAACTCGTTCCAGAAATTGATCCCACGAACTACATTACCATTAAGATAAAAATCATGTATTATAATAATAGATATACTTAAGTTGGGGAATTGCAGGTGAATTAAACTTTTATACATTTAATCAAAAAAGTAGTAGTTAGAAAAACTGAAGCGTTGAAAACCCCAACCTCCGCTTATTCTGGACGTTAAAGCATAAAAAGTCTCACAAACCGCAGCATATCAAAATGACTATACCATCAGTATCAAAATTATAGTCTTGTTAACTGGCTTATGTGTAAATATTAACATATTTTTGTGTACGGCAAATGATTTTAAGTATGTACAAAAGAACAAACATTGAATTAGATACTTCATTACTGAAAAGGGCAATGGAGTTAACGCAGATCAAAACCATCAAGGATGTCGTTAATTACTCTTTGAATGAAGTAATTAGAATGAGTAAGCGAAAAGAACTACTTAATTACAAGGGTAAGTTAGACTGGGATGGAGATCTGGATGAAATGCGCTCAATATGAGAGTTGCACTCCTTATTGATACAAGTGTTTGGATTGATTTTTTCAAAGGATCAGATACCGATCAGGTTAAAACTTTAACCGGCTATATTCAGAACGATGATCCTATTTATATTTGTCCGACTATTCTTCAGGAAATCCTTGAGGGGATACGAAGCGAAAAACAGTATAAAGAGGTTAAAGAATATCTGTTGTGTTTAAATATTCTGAATGACGATGCGCTTGAAACAGCCATAGGTGCAGCACGAATTTATAGAACCCTTAGAAAGAAAGGCATTACAATTCGAAAAAGTAACGATTGCATCATCGCACATTATGCAATAAAATATTCAGTGCAAGTTTTGCATAAAGACAGGGATTTTGATCTGATATTGGAAAATTACTAAAGTCTCACAAAACCCATATTTTGGTATCTTATAGGGAAATGTAATTTGCAACAAATTTTATATGAGAACTTAGACCATTGAGCTTAAACAAATAAATTTGATCGATAAGATTTCTTCATGTCAGCACGGATTTGGTATTAATCCCCGGTATAGTTCCAGTCAGATTGCCTCTATCTGACGATCAGCACTTTTTTAGCTGATAAGGCGGATATGGATCCGGGAGAAAAAACCTGGTAGAGATAAGTTCCGGGTGACAGGTCCGAATTATCGATCGTATATTCGTATCGGCCCGGTTCAATTTCAACGTGCCTAAGCAGGACACCATGCTCATTAAAAATTTGTATGCTTCCTCCTGTATAAGATCTGCCCGGATCCAGTTTTATGCTGTTCAGACCATCACTGGGATTAGGAAAAAGTACAAAATCCGATTCTTTCAGGGCTACCTTTGGATACTCTATTTCATCCGGATATTTGCCTGGCAGACTGAAAACCCTTGTCTTGTAATATGCCCCGTTACTAATGTAGCGAAGTTGCAGTTTGGCTCCTTCATCCGTTTCATAAATAGAATAATAATAACGGCCCGTAGTAAATATCTCGTAAGTGCTGGCATTTTCTTCCTCCAACAATATGGTACCGTCTTCACCGGCAATTCTGACAACAGGATCTGTATCATTCAAATAGTAAACCAATAAAAATTCGATATTGCTAGAATCCGTATCAAATAAGGTTTCAGAGATATAAAACGATATTACCGGCGTATGGCCCTCAATTTTGGGAGGCAGGGTCAGGGTCTTGAACAGGGTATTATCCAAATTATATAATCTGATCTCATTTTTATCTATATCTGACTGGTCCACATACTTCCATCCGGAGTGGCTTAATTTGACCGGTCCGTAGATACCTTTCGAATGTTCGAATTCCATCTCGATCTGTGCAAACAAATAACTTTTTACTCCAGTCAGAAGCAGAATTAGAATAAGTAGTCTGGTTTTCATGTTACTTGATTTTAAGATTTATGCATGCGTTAAAAAGATATACTGGTAAGGCTGTCTATCGTATTGAATCTTACAGAATTTAAGGCTTGTATCCTCAATATTAAACAAAAAAAAGTTCCTTCAATTGAAATAAGAGTATGTTTCCGATGTATGGGAAGAGGGAATTGATTGATGCCTGCATGGCTTACTGCTTGTTCTTTCATGCTGGATTTTATTATGCAGATGAAGTTGTAAAGGAATTGGTTGCTTTTTTATTGAAAGAAGTGTATAACCAATATGATCTCCGGTCCATTGCCTGGTTCATCAGGCAACAATTTTTGTGCTTTGTGCCACATGAATCAGCCTGAAACCGTAAGTTGAATACTTACCCTCGAATTGAAAGTAACGGTAAGACGATCTCTATTTTACCAGAATGTGAGATGCTGCCGGGATGAAGCCCTGGATTGTCTTCCGGTTTGTAAGCCTGGCGTATATTGCTCAGCAAAGCTAATCGCAGGACAGCGAAGGAACAAAACAGCCAGGTTTTAGGACGCTAACAGGCTGGATTTTATCGGCAGAATTCACGAAATTTGTATATCGGTTCTTTGTATTGCCAGATAAGAGTATGTAATACTTAACGAAAAAAACAATACTATGAAAGCCCTGCTATTTCTCTCGATATTTAGCCTCTGTGGTATCCTTCCCCTAACCCTTGCCGGACAAACGAAACCGGTAGATCTGGTCGCTGCACCGGATACTGCAGTGGAAGAGGAAACCGAATATGAACTGATTGTACTGGAACCGGGTTATGAAGCTTACCTGGTAACCCAATTCCCTATGGAATACTATTCGGAGAATTATTATAAAACATGGAATCAGCAGTATGTAACCGAATGGAATATACGGTTCCTGTCAGGCCCCCGCAGGGAACTCTTCGAAAACGAGATCTACTACGATCCCATGACAAACTACGGCCTGGAACTGGAATACCGCTTGTACCATTTCTTCAGGTTTTTCGAGGATAAATACAACATTACCCTGCTATATCGGGGGAGGTGATCCGGGTAATCCGTGAGAATAGCAGAAATCCGCGGGTATAAAAGTAATTGTACAACATGTTGTACAATTACTTCTTTAAATTTGCGATATGGAAATAACAATTTATTCAAATTTCAGGCAGAACCTTAAAGGATTTATGGATATGGTTTTTAAGTCCGGGATTCCTTTGTTTGTGACCCGTTCAAAAGGTGATGATGTAGCTGTACTTTCAAAGACGGATTATGAAAGTATGCAGGAAACAATTCATCTTTTAAGTAGTCTTAAAAACGGTGAGTGGATTGCAATTGTATTAGAAGAGTACAAACAAGGTAAAGGGGAACGAAAGGAGTAAACTGATTAATGGAATTAATTTTTATATTTTCTGCCTGGGAGGATTACCTGTATTGGCAAAAAACAGATAAGAAAATACTTAAAAGAGTTAATGAGCTTATCAGGCAGGGCCGGAGAACATCTTACGAGGGTATAGGTACACAGGAACCGTAAAGAGGTAACTTATAAAACCCAGATTTAATTTTTATATACCCTCCTCATTCAGACTTATTTTATGCAATTGTTATTCCGTATTAACAAGATATTGAAGTGATGATATTTTTTTATCCGCCGTAGTTCTGAGTTATCAGAACGTAGGAGGACTCATCACTCACTCTCACACTGTATTTTCCAGGTATGAGTGAGCATTATCATTTTAAAGTTATTGGATATCACCGGTTTAAATGGCAATGACAGAAAAAGGGCTGTCTCAATAAATTGAAACAGCCCTTTTGGTTTTACCCAAGATACGTTTTGAGCAACTTGCTTTTTGCTCGTTGCCGCAAGTGTTTTATGGCTTTTTCTTTGATTTGCCTGGTTCGCTCACGTGAGATACCTATGGAATCCCCGATTTCTTCCAGTGACATTTGTTTGCAGCCAATACCGTAGAATCGTCTGATGACCTTACTTTCTTTTTCAGGAAGGGTATTTAATGTCCGTTCAATTTCCTGTTTAAGAGATTCTTCCATCAGGAATTCATCGGTATTTGGTGAATCGGGATTACTCAGAACATCCAGTAAACTGTTATCCTCTCCATCCTGGAAAGGAGCGTCTACGGAAAGATGCCTGCCCTGTAATTCAAGGGTAGATGCAATTTTTTCTTCCGGCAGATCAAGAGCTTCGGCTACTTCATCGGGAGAAGGTTCTCTTTCATGTTCCTGTTCCAATTGCGTAAAGGTCCGGTTAATTTTATTCAATGCACCGATTTTATTCAATGGCAAACGAACGATACGTGATTGTTCTGCCAGTGCCTGCAATATACATTGTCTGATCCACCAAACAGCATAAGAAATAAATTTAAAGCCCTTGGTTTCATCAAATTTTTTGGCAGCCTTTATAAGTCCTAAGTTTCCTTCATTGATCAAATCAGGCAGACTTAATCCCTGATGCTGATATTGTTTTGCCACTGATACGACAAACCTGAGGTTTGCTTTTGTCAGTTTTTCAAGTGCTTCCTGATCCCCTCGCTTGATCCTCTTTGCCAATTCAACTTCCTCTTCAGGTGTAATAAGTTCTTCCTTACCAATATCATGCAAATATTTTTCCAATGAATCACTGTTCCTGTTCGTGATTGATTTTGTGATTTTAAGTTGCCTCATAATAGCTTATATAATAGCAAATAAATAAGTTCAAACAATATAACAAATTGTTTCCATTAATGTTTTATAAAATCATATACATTCAGTCATACAACGCTGAACTGCAAAGATATATTTTATAATTCAAAAATGATTTAACTTTTATTAATATTCTATTGGTTCATTTCCCCCTTTCCCCTAAAATACTCTTCAGATCAGAGGCTTATCTAAATATAGATTAAATTTACAGAATTTTTTAATACCATCAAAAAGTTGAAATGCGACAGCCCTCACTAAAATAGAATACCAATGAAAAGAAGCAGTACATATCTTATGTTAATTGTAGCGATGGTTTTCTGGGGAATGAGTTTTATCTGGTATAAGCAAGCATACCCTGAATTTAAACCCGTTACTGTAATTCTGTTCAGGTTGCTTCTTTCTTTCCCTCTGTTAATAGGCTTTTCAAAACTCATTAAAAGATTGAACAGACTGAAAAGGAAAGACATTAAACTGTTCCTTTTGATAGCCCTGTTTGAACCTTTTTTATATTTTATGGGAGAAAGCCATGGCTTGTTGTATGTTTCTTCAACCTTAGCATCCATTCTCATTGCGACAGTACCCTTGTTTGCTCCGTTTTTCGGATATTATTTTTACAAAGAAAAACTATCTGTTAATAACTATCTTGGAATTCTGATTTCATTTGCCGGAGTGGTGACCATTGTTTATGTAGACGGTAAACTGGGTAATGCCCCATGGTATGGTATTTTGCTGATTATGCTTGCAGTGTTATCAACCCAGGGATATGCTATTGCCCTTAAAAAATTATTGGAGAATTATAATGCCCTGACGATTGTTTCCTATCAGAATCTAATCGGGACATTCTATTTTATTCCTGTTTTCCTGGCATTTGATCTTAAAGAGTTTATCGATAGTACATATACCTGGAAAGATTTTATGCCTGTTTTATACCTTTCATTTTTTGCCTCAACAGTTGCATTTATTTTCTTTGTTCAGGGAATTAAAAATCTGGGTATTTCAAAGGCAATTGTGTTCACTAATTTTATACCAATTGTCACGGCCATTTTTGCCATTCCCTTGCTTGGTGAAAATCTGACATTTGTTAAACTTCTTGGGATACTTGCTACCATTACCGGATTGTTATTTTCTCAGGCCGGTGGAATTTCAGGTTTCAGAATATATAACAGGTTAAAAAAAAGATGAATTGTATTAAAATTTTCTTGAAGGTCGTAGATTAAAGCCGGTTGCTGAACAGAAATTTACCTGTTGCTGCCCGGAATGATTACATTCAGACATCTCGGTTGAACAGTTATCATGATCTTTTGTTTCCTGATTTTAATAGGTTCGCCATCATAATGAAAGCGATATTTTGCCTTTTTCTTTTTGAATAGAATTTTTTCTCCTTTTAATACTTCATAATAGCTGCTTTCATCAATAGAGTGTCTGAATAGCATGAAGGCAAGAGCAAAGACTTTCATGACAGGGAATGGTTTAAGGATGCACACATCCAGCAATCCATCATTGATTTTCGCCCCGGGAGCAATCGTTGCATTATTACCATACTGAGAGGCATTGGCAACAGTAATCAGGAATGCTCTGCGCACGACTTTTTTGTTGTCTATAATGATCTTATATTTCCTTGAGTTGTATCTCCTGAACTCGCGGACAACAGTATTTACATAAGAACCGAATCCTCTGACTTTGGTTTTCGAAAATTTCCTGCCGATCCTCGCATCGAAACCAATTCCGCATGTGCAGAAAAACCATTTATCGTCCAGTTTCCCCGCATCAATGAGCATTTTGTTTCCTTTGTTAATAAGTTTTATTGCTTTAACGGTATCGACAGGGATCTTCAGATGACGGGCCAATCCGTTTCCTGAACCTGAAGGGATAATGCCCATGTTCATATTCCATTGAATTGCTGCTCCTCCAACTTCATTCACTGTTCCGTCTCCGCCAACGGCCACCACTGTTTTACAGCCTTTTTTAGCTGCCTTTTCTGTAAGTTCATAGGCATGACCTGCATATTCAGTATGATAAATCAGAGGTTTGAATTTTGTTTTATCCAGGGTTTTTCTGATGATTTCAGATTTATCAGATCTTTGTTTTCTTCCTGATACCGGATTAATAATGAATGCAATTTTCTCTTTTGGCATGGATTAGATGCTTTCATGTAAATTTCAAAGATAAACATAAGATGAAAGGCAAATGATACTAAAAAAAACCTTTTGTCGTTTAATTATCGGGCGTTTATTTACTCAATATTTTTATTTTTACCGAATGGCAGGATAAATTAACCTCCGGATTACTATGTTAAGGAAATGGATCATTTTTTGTTTAACACTTAACCTGAGTGTTGCATTTTCCCAGTCGGGGGGAGATAACACCTATGAATTTCTGAATTTAACAAGCTCTGCAAGAATAGGTGCTTTGGGAGGACAGCAAATCAGCATTTACGATGATGATCTTACTCTTGTTTATTACAATCCGTCTTTGCTAAATGGCTCCATGTCAAATCAGGTAAGCCTGAATTATGTAAATTATCTGGCTGATATCAATTACGGATATGCTTCTTATGCAAGAACATTCAAAAGATACGGGAATTTTGGACTGGGAATACATTATATAGATTATGGTGATTTTCGCGAAGCTGATAAGTATGCAAACAGATATGGCAATTTTGGAGCAAGAGAATATTCTGTGAATGCATATTATTCAAGACCAATCCTCGATAGTCTGTTTCTTGTCGGAGGTACCTTAAAGGCAATTAGCTCGAAGCTTGAAACATACAAATCTTTTGGCATGGCATTGGATGCAGGGATTACATATTACAACGAGGAACAGCTATTTTCAGCCTCTTTTGTCATGAAAAATATAGGAACTCAGTTTACTACCTATTATTCCGGAGGAGATCATGAACCGATACCCTTTGAACTGCAATTTGGAATTACAAAAAAGTTAAAACATGCACCCTTTCGTTTTTCCATACTGGCAAGACATCTTGAAACGCCCAATTTAAGGTATAAAACTGAGAAGGAGAAAGCTGATGAAGCGGATCCGAATGTTACTACCGATGAAAAAAGCAATTTGGCAAAATTCGGAGATAATGTAATGAGGCACTTGGTTTTTGGTCTTGAAATACTCCCGACAAAAAACTTCCATATCCGGCTGGGATACAATTATAAACTCCGACAGGAACTAAAAATTCCGGATAAAACAGGATTTGTAGGATTTTCCTGGGGATTTGGTATGAAAATATACAAGTTTCATATAAGTTACGGACGTGCGGCATATCATTTGGCCTCAGGAGCAAAAAGCAATCTTTTTACAGTGAATGTTAACCTTTCAGAGTTCCGTAAGAAATATTAGAAACATTGCCTTTGTTGTCGTTACCTGTTTCCTTGTTCAATATATACGTATTCGTCAGAAAGGTTAACTTTGATCAGAAGCATATTTGTTCATGACAGAATTGGTGAAAAAAATAATCATTGCCATTGATGGGTACTCATCTTGTGGGAAAAGCAGTTATGCCAAACTTATTGCCAATGAACTTGGATATCTCTATATTGATAGCGGAGCAATGTACAGAGCAGTATCCCTTTTTGCATTACAAAATAAAATGATTGAAAATGGAGTTATTGACGAAATCAGTCTGATCAGGAATTTGCCGAAGATAGAAATATCATTTCAAACAGATGGGAATGGTACTTATACTTTACTTAATGATGAGAATGTTGAAAAAAAGATACGTAATCTTGATGTTTCGTCTGTTGTAAGTGAGATCAGTAAAATTTATGAAGTTCGTGAACGGTTGGTGCAGATGCAAAGAACAATGGGTAAGAATAAAGGGATTGTCATGGATGGCAGGGATATTGGCACAATCGTTTTTCCTGAAGCAGAAATGAAGATATTTATGACGGCTGATCCGAAAATAAGAGCAAAGCGCCGGTTTGATGAATTGAGATCAAAGGGCATACCGGCCAGTTTACTGGAGATAGAATCAAACATTGAACATAGGGACAATAAAGATACGAATCGGGAAATCAGTCCTTTGCGTAAAGCAGAAGATGCATTGGTTCTTGATAACAGCCGTATGACTTTCGACGACCAGATGCTCTGGTTTACCCGAAAATTGTTTGAGAAGGGCTTATTGAAAAAAAACTAAATGGAAGTAATAGTAGATAAAGATTCAGGATTTTGTTTTGGAGTAAAACGTGCCATCGAAATGGCTGAACAGGAAGTATCAAAGGAAGATAAATTGTTTTGCCTTGGAGATATTGTTCATAATACGGAGGAAGTAAAACGATTGAGTGAGAAAGGAATTGAATTCATCACTCATAAAATATTTTTAACTCTTAAGAACTGCAGGGTTTTAATTCGCGCTCATGGTGAACCACCGGAAACCTATAAATATGCCCGGCAGAATAATATTGAATTAATAGATGCCACATGTCCCGTGGTATTAAGATTACAGGAAAAAGTCAGAAATGCCCAAAAAATGAATCCGTATGCCCAGATTGTTATTTTTGGAAGAAAAGATCATCCTGAGATTATTGGTTTATATGGTCAGGTTAAAAATGCTATTATCATACAATCGTTACATGATATTGACGCAATAGATTTTTTGAAACCAATATTTTTATTTGCACAAACAACCAAAGACACAGATAAATACAATGAACTGAAAGATAAAATAGCACAGCATATTGATATGGCAGGTGGATCTGCAGACAATTTTATCGTATATGACTCAATTTGCGGACAGGTAGTTGACCGGGCATCTAAAGTAAAGGAATTCAGCAAGAAAGTAGACACATTGATTTTTGTCGGAGGCAAAACCAGTGCAAATAGCCGGATTTTATTTGACATATGCAAACACAACAACAAAAATTCCTATTTCGTAACCTCTGTTGATGATGTTGAAAAATTGGATTTGAAACCAGTGAATAAGGTCGGAGTATGTGGAGCAACTTCCACACCCTTATGGTTAATCGTTAGGGTTAGAGATTTCCTGAGAAAGAAATTCAGCTGAAAACGTGCTTATTTTCTTAAACAAATTCACTACCTTTTATAAAGAATTATGATATTGGCAGGAAGAATATACTATTGCACATAAGCCAGTATTATCAATAAGGGCGATATTACTAAATCAAATTCCTGTATGTTCTGAAAAATACGATGGTGCTATTAAGAAACATATTGTTTGTCAGATATTTTTTAATAAGAATATTCATACCTGTTCTTTTTATATTTTTTATTGTTAATATTCTTAGCGCGCAGCCTATGAATATTAAATTCCGGCATCTCAAGGTTAAGGATGGATTATCTCAAAGCTGGGTTACCTGTATCTATCAGGATAGCTATGGATATATGTGGTTTGGTACCGGTGGAAATGGACTTAATAAATATAACGGTTATGAATTCATCGTATACAAAAACGATCCCAAAGATAAAAACAGTCTGACAAATAACCTGATCAATGCCATATACGAAGACTCTAATAGAAAATTATGGGTTGCAACACAAATAGGTCTTAATATTTACGATAGGGAGAATGATTGTTTTCGGGACTTTCCCGGCCTTCAATCTTCTTATATCACGGGGTTTTATGAAATGGCAGATAAAAGGCTTTTGGTTGCATCGATCAATAATATTTATGAAATCAATCTTAAGGACAATAGTGTAAATCCGTATTGCAATGTGATATCGGGTTGTATTCAGGATATTTTTATTGACGCAATCGTGAAGGATACATTTGGCAATTTATGGTTGGGGAGTTCAAATGGTCTTTATCTGATAGATGCGCTGAACAGATCATATACTATTTTTCATCATGATGATAATGATCCTTCAAGTTTAAGTGATGATGCAATAATGAGTATCAATGCAGATAAGAAAGGAAGAATCTGGATTGGAACAGAAAATCAGGGATTAAGCCTCATGAAATACAGAGACAACAATCCCTTACAACCCTATTTTCAAAACTTCAGGCCTGATCCTTATGACGAAAACAGCATCAGTGGTGGTTCAATACTAACTGTATTGGATGATGGCAAAGGAAATTTATGGGTTGGTACTGAAAATGGTGGTTTGGATATTTTGGATCTGGACATGTTAGAGGAAGGGAATAGTAGGTTTATTCACTTCCGGAACAATATGGATGACGAGACCAGTATTTCTTATAATTCCATATATTCCATATTTCAGGATGATCAGAAGACGATATGGATTGGAACTTATGGGAATGGATTAAACTATTACAATGAACTATTGTTTAAGTTTGATTATTATGTCCATAAAAAAAGTTCTTCAAGGAATATCAGCAATAATATTGTAAATGTAATTTACCGGGGAGAGGATTATATTTGGGTTGGCACGGAAGGGGGATTAAAGATTCTCAGTGAAGGTTCAAACACATTTGAAGATTTCACCTATTACGGCAAGACAAAAATAGACATTGGATCTAATGCAGTATGGGCATTGATGGAAGACAGATATGGAAATTTGTGGATAGGAACATGGGCAGGTGGCTTAAGTGTATATTACAGGGAATCAGGGGAGTTTGTTCATTTTATGCATGATGCTGACGATCCGTATAGTATAAGCAGCAATAATGTATTTGATATACTGGAAGACAGGGAGGGGATTATTTGGATAGCGACGATGAACGGAGGGCTGAATAAATACGATCATAAATCAAATACGTTCAAGGCTTACAGAGTTGATTTTGCAAAAGAAAGAACCATTTCCGGTGACTGGGTGAGAACAATGATAGAAAGCACCTATGGCGAGATTTGGGTATCTACTTCCAGTGCAGTCGATCTATTTAATAAGGAAACTGAAGAATTTTTAAGTTTTACTAATGATCCGGACGATTCAACCACTATCAGTTATAATGGGGCAATTTCGTTGTTCGAGGATAGTAAAAGGAATATTTGGCTGGGAACAGAAAGCGGTTTGAATTTGTTTAAAAGAGAGGATAGCACATTTATTTATTATCATGAAAAAGAAGGATTACCGGATAATTCCATTAAAGGCATTTGCGAAGATGATCACGGAAATTTATGGTTAAGTACAAACAGGGGCATCTCAAAGTTTATTGACGGGATAAACCATCCTGAGAAACCTGTTTTTGAGAACTTTAATATAAATGACGGATTGCAGGGGAATGAATTTAACAGGCGCGCGTGCTTTATGGATAAGGATGGATTTCTTTATTTTGGCGGAACCAACGGATTGAATGTGTTCCATCCTGATAGCCTGAAAAAGAATTCATACATTCCACCGCTTATATTGACTGATTTTCTGCTTTTCAATAAGCCTGTAAAAATAGATACCGACGAATCTCCACTCACAAAACATATCAGTATGACAGAGGAGATTACCTTATCTCATAAACAGTCTGTTATCACGTTTCAATTTGCGGCGTTGAGTTATTTATTTCCTGAGAATAATCGATACAAATATCTGATGGATGGTTTTGATGAACAATGGAATGATGTTGGGACAAAACGGGAGGCAACCTATACAAATCTGGATCCGGGAAATTATGTTTTTCGTGTAATAGGTTCAAATAATGATGGGATTTGGAATTCGGAAGGGATTGCATTAAAAATCACAATACGTCCTCCCTGGTACAAAACGATTGTGGCTATAGTTATTGAAATAGTTCTCATTATCAGTATTCTCCTGGCAATCTATTACTTTCGAGTAAATGAATTACAGAAACAGAAGATCAGGCTTGAAAAAGTAGTTGATGAAAGAACAACAGAAATTAAGAAAAAAAATGAAATACTTCATTTGCAAGCCAATGAATTGAATGAAACAAATATTATACTGGAAGAGAAACAGCAACAGATTGAAGAACAGAATGAAATGCTGCTTGATAAGACCAAAAAGCTAAATGAAATAAATAAACTGTTGGAGAAGAGGCAAAAATTCATCAGGAACCAAGCAGAGAAGCTCATACAAACCAACGACAAACTGAAAACTTTAAATGCAACAAAGGATAAATTCTTTTCTATTATAGCACATGACCTGAAAAATCCGTTTAACTCAATACTCGGATTTTGTGAGATAATTCTTTTGAAATATGATTCAATGAAAGAAGAAAAAAAGAAACAACTTATTCAGGTTGTTTACGATTCTGCTCAAAATGTTTTTGAATTGTTGGAAAATTTATTGCAATGGTCAAGATCCCAGACTGATACAATTCCATTTCAACCGGAAGAATTTATAGTGAATGATATTATCCAATCGAATATTGCATTAACCGATAACCTGGTGAAAGAGAAAAATCTTAAGATTGAACACAATCTAAAGAAGGAAATTAAGGTCTATGCTGACAAAAATATGATTAAAACGGTTATCAGAAATTTAATCACCAATGCCATTAAATTCACTCAAGAAGGTGGGATTTTTATTGAAGTAACAGAGAACAAATCACAAACAGAAATCTCAATTCGGGATACAGGCGTTGGAATTGATGCAGACAAATTAAATTCATTATTTGATATCGGAGGCATGAAATCTACTCAGGGTACGCGGGGTGAGTCAGGTACGGGTCTTGGACTGATCCTGTGCAAAGAGTTTATCCAAAAAAATAATGGGAATATCTTTGTCAGAAGTGAGATCGGAAAAGGTTCGACCTTTGGATTCACTTTACCTGATAAGAAACCTGACCATGAAGCTTGAGCACGATTTATTTTTTGGTTCCTTAACTTAAGGAGTTACTGTATGATCCATAGGCATGTGCATTTGCTCATAAAGATTTCTTCTTCCTTTCTTATCATTGTTCAGAATGGTCTGAGCATATTCTGCTACCTGAACGGCATATTCGCGGGGTACCGCAACAACACCGTCACCATCAGCAACGATAACATCACCGGGACGAATTAAAACACCACCAATGGATACAGGCTTATTCACCGATTCGATTTCATTCCTGCCAGGTCTGATACCTCTTCCCCTGTTCTTAATATCGAGGTAAACGGGTATTTTTTGTTTGATGATTTCATCAGAATCCCTTATTCCTCCGTTGGAAACAATCCCTACTGCACCTGCACTTACCCAGGCAAGTGAATTATATGATCCGACTGAACCGCAATCTCCGTCTCCCTGAACATCAAGCACTACAACTGATCCTTCGGTTAAAGATTCAACAAAGGGTTCATTGGAAATGGTATTGTACCATTGTCCTTCCCAACATTTAAATTCTTCCTCACTCATAGGATTTTTTACCACTTTGTTGGTAGGTACATACCTTGCTGTAACAGCAATTCCTCTGAAAACATGAGAAAAATCCTCTATATTTTTCCAGAGAGCTTCAATCTCCTGACTGAGAAGTCCGACATCGCGCAAACCAACCATATCCATACCGTCAGAGACATCAGCAACACGCAATTCCTTGTACAGATCAAGAAGACATTTATTTGATATTGTATCCTTTGTCTGGCAAATTAAAAGGTTTTCCCAAAAGCATAAAAAGAGAATTAAAGCGATTAATTTTTTCATAACAGGATTATTTTGGTTTTCAAATAGATAAGACGGTTTATTGAATCCTGCGAGCGCGTTGGCTTCGCCGAGCTCGTAAACTCGGTTCCCCGTAGCCCCTCCTGCCATAGCTTACGGCGGGCAGGTTGCTGCGGGGTTAACGAGCGCAAAAAAATAAACAAAGAAGGATCGAAGATTACTCGCTATCCTCGTGAGGATAGTTCTTCGCTGCTTGTCGCTTGCGCCATAGCTTCTGGCGCCTACGCTGAAGCTTCAGCAACAGCGTGCGACGGAGCACGGCGAGGAGCTTCAATCATTCAATGGGAAATTATTAAATAATTATTGCCAGTTAATAGGATTCTGTTTTCATTACTGGAAAAATGAATATTTAAAGTAACGATTTTTTCTCCGAATTAGAAATGCACGTTGTATGGTTTTATGGTATTTGATCTAATAAAAGCAACAAAATGTTGATATATACGTATTTAGATCTATATATTCATCAAACCGATCAACCTTATGAAAAAAAGACATTTTTATCTCGGTGGGTTATTTCTCTTTTTGTTCCTGATTTCATGTGAGAAAGATAATGATTCAAACACACTGCCTCCGGCAAGTTATATAGCTGATCACACAAGTGCCACAGAAGGTATATTGAGAAACATCCCAACGGAATATATCAATTTGGCAAGAAACAATTTGCATGTAGCTTACCAGCATACATCGCATGGAACACATGTATCGTATGGATTGTATGGCTTGCAGGATTTTCAGGAGGGTGATGAAGTATTATTTGGGATTACCAACAACAATCCAACAGACAACAAACTGGATTTCAGAGATTATGCAATGGATTCTTATGCGGCACCGGGAGAAGATGCTGCAGACTTAAGCAGGAATGAGACAGCCTTTATACAGGCAACCAGGAATTATCTCGACGATCCCGACAACGCGGAAATCAATGTTGTGATGTGGTCGTGGTGTAACATAGCGGGTCATGATGTGGAAGGTAATTATCTGCCCGGTATGCAGACACTGGTCAGTGAATACGGTGTGGGAGGGAGCAAAATAGGAACGGGCACAGGACAACGTGCAAATGCCGTGACTTTTATTTTTATGACCGGTCATGCCAATGCAAACAGTAACCTGGGTGATGGCAATCCGAAAAGTCAGGCCGAAAAGATCATAAATTTCTGTAGATCAAATGGGTATTACTGCCTGGACTATTATGGGATCGATACCCATGATATGAATGATCACTATTGGGAAGATGCCGGCGATGATGGGAATTCAGCGGAATATGGTGGTAATTTTTATTCTGACTGGCAGGTTGCACACTATGAAAGCATAGACTATTATCATAATAAAAACTATCCCGGAGGAGATGTGACTTATGGGCAGCACAACACACAGCATATTACAGCCAACAGAAAAGCATATGCCATGTGGTATATTTTGGCAAGAATTGCCGGTTGGGATGGAGAATAGGAAAATTCTCTGAAAATCATGGCCTGGTTAGATTTTGCCAGGCTTTTTTCTTTAAAAAGGTCGATTTTTTGGTATTGAATAATGAGCCTCTCACGGGATTCGAACCCGCGACCCGCACATTACGAATGTACTGCTCTACCAGCTGAGCTAAAGAGGCATTTTTCCGGACCCTGACCCAATCCCGAAAATCAAAAAATTTGTAATTTTTCGGAGCTGAGCTAAAGTAGCTTAGAATGTATTTAACCTGATACAAACTTATCATATTCTTCGATGTGATAGACATAGAATAAAATAAAATAGACAGATAACTAACAGATGATCTAATAATATTTATTTTTGTGGCCTTATCCTTTTAAAGGATATACCCTTTCGCCAAAGGCATCGGTTGAAGAATAATTATGTACGCCTTCGCTAAAGCTTCGGCGTACGAAGCGGGGCATAGTCCCGAAATTGTCAGAAGCTATGCTTCTCTGCAATTTCGAGCCTGCCTGTCGGCAGACAGGGATCCTCGAAAAATTACGAAAATTAGAAATTTTCTATTTTTCGTGACTAGCGCGCTACGTTCGGGACGCAGAGGTCGGGAGTTCGAACCGAGGAGGCGGAGCCGACGAGCTCACGAATGACCGGAGGGAATGAGTAATCTCTTCAATAGGGAGTGA
>JAFGQO010000169.1 GCA_016935615.1 Bacteroidales bacterium | reverse complement strand
TAAAAAAGGGTAAGCTACTTATATCGCACCGCTACAACCGCCTACCCTTGCTACCTTCCGGTCCTGGGGGAGTTCAGCAGGAGCTGGCCGTATAAGACTTACCCAAAGGCAAAAGTATAAACTTTTGCTTTCTCTGGCAAGGAAAACCAATAAAAGGGTATTGTAAGAATTTTAGTTATTTTTGAAACATGATCATTTCTGTTTATATATGAGAATACAAAATAATCAACTAAGGCATACGCTTAATTATGGAGCCATTATTGGTGGTACAATTACATTGTACGAGTTTATGCTTTATATATTTGGTATGACGAACAATAAGGCCCTTGAAAATGTAACTCTTTTTTTGTTTGTTTTGGGTGTTTATATTACTATCAAACGCTTTCGTGATATTGAATCGGGTGGTGTAATAAGTTTTAAAAGAGCTTTTTCAACAGGATTTTTAACTTGTCTGTTTATTGGAATAATTGGAACTTTGTATACGTACATTCAAATGAAGTATCTGTCACCCCATCTTCTGGATGAGATCATGGAAATGTCACAGGAAAGACTTCTGAGCAGAGGAATATCCGATAATCAGGTGGAGCTTCAGACCTCAATAATGGAAAAAATGATCACACCGGGATTTATTGCTCTTACTTCTTTATTTAGTTCAGTTTTCTGGGGTACTATTGCATCACTGATATTAGCAGTATTGTTAAAAAGAGAAGAAAATCCGCTGTTAAAATGAGATTAGATTATAACTGGTAAACTTATATTCCATGGATATATCTGTTATTATTCCCCTCTTAAATGAAGCTGAATCTCTTCCTGAGTTAATGAGGTGGATCGATGAGGTTATGAGAAAAAACAAGTATTCTTTTGAGGTGATTATGGTTGATGATGGAAGTGAGGATAATTCATGGGATGTAATCTCAGATCTGAAAACCAGATATCCAGTACTGAGAGGTATTAAATTCAGAAGAAATTTTGGAAAATCAGCGGCTTTGCATACAGGATTTCAGATTGCCAAAGGAGATGTAATTATTACAATGGATGCTGATTTGCAGGATAGTCCTGATGAAATTCCCAGCCTGGTAGATATGATAAAAAATAAAAGATATGATCTTGTATCAGGGTGGAAGAAAAAAAGATACGACCCGTTGTTTTCAAAAAATCTGCCCAGTAAATTCTTTAACTGGACTGCAAGAAGAATGAGCGGGATAAAACTCCATGATTTTAATTGCGGCCTGAAAGCATACCGGAAGCGAGTTGTTAAGAGTATTGAGATTTATGGTGAAATGCACAGGTATATCCCTGTTCTGGCAAAATGGGCCGGGTTTGTCAGGATAGGAGAGAAGGTGGTTCAACATCAGGAGAGAAAGTATGGAATTACAAAGTTCGGGGCAGGGAGATTCATGAAAGGGCCACTGGATTTGTTGTCTGTGATGTTCATTTCAAAATATGGTAAAAGACCTATGCATTTGTTTGGAACTTTGGGTACTCTGACATTTGTTTTTGGCTTTGGTATGGCAGCAATAGTTGGTGCTAAGAAGCTCATAGCCCTTAAACATCATATCATTGCACCTCTTGTTACTTCCAGTCCATATTTTTATATAGCGCTTACCTGTATGGTTATTGGAACACTTCTGTTTCTGACAGGTTTTTTAGGAGAGTTGATAGCTAGGAGTTCTGCTGAAAGGAACAACTATCATATAGAAGAGGAAATTTAAAATTTTCTTCTAAAGCGTTTTGGATAATTCCTTCAGATATTCTTTTAATTCTTTGCCAATTTCTTTGTGTTTTAATCCAAATTCAATATTTGTTTTTAAAAAATCAAGTTTATTCCCTATATCATAGCGTTTTCCTTCAAACTGCAAACCATACATTGCATGATGTTTCACCATCATGCGCATAGCATCGGTAAGCTGAATTTCATTGTTTATTCCAGGTTCTGTTTTATCCAGATAATTGAAAATTTCAGGAGTGAAGATGTATCTGCTGGCAATAGCAAGGGTTGATGGAGTATTATCAGGCGATGGTTTTTCAACAAAATCATTTGCTATGAGAACGTTCTTTTCCAGGGGACTGCCATCAATTACACCATAACGACTTACATTAGACCTGTCAACTTTTTCAAGAGCGACAACAGAACTATTGTAACGACCGAAGACGTCCATCAATTGTCTGGTAATAGGTTTGCCTTTGCCGTCAATTACCGTATCGCCCAAAAGAACAGCAAAAGGTTCTTTGCCAACATGATATTTTGCATATCGAATAGCATCTCCCAGTCCATTCATTTCTTTTTGCCATACAAAATGGATATTGGCAATTCTGGTTATTTTTCTTATTTCTTCCAGAGCCTTTGTTTGTTTTTTCTCGATAAGCATATTCTCCAACTCAAAACTTCTGTCAAAATGCTCTTCGATTGCCCTTTTTCCTTTTCCAATGATCATCAGGATATCAGTAATACCTGATTTAACAGCTTCTTCAATAACATATTGAATTGTTGGGGTATCGACAATAGGGATCATCTCTTTGGGCTGTGATTTGGTTATCGGTAAAAACCGTGTTCCAAATCCAGCTGCCGGAATTACTGCTTTTTTTATCATTCTTTCGTAAATGTTTTATTTGTGATTCACAATTACAGGTTTGATGACTTCAATACCTTTTTTGTTCATTTCTTTTTTTAGGGTCGTATACATTGCGTCGTTTTCATAGGTGCCAATAACCGCTCCTCCCGATCCTGTGAATTTAGCACTTGCACCGACAGACCTGGCAGTTTCTACCATGTCAATATTTTCTTTACTGATTTTAATCAGTGATTTTCTCAAATCAAAATTGCGATTTAAAAGTGCCTTAAGTTTGCATTTTTCACCTGTATTTAAACACTCTTTAACCTGTTCTGAAAGATCAGCCCATTCTTTCATTGCTTTTAAAACGTCGGGTTCTTTATAATCATACCTTGCCCGCAGATCATTGTGAACTACTTCTGATCCAGATGACTGATCAGCCCGGTATGCAATATACATGGGTGGAAATAGACCTGCGTCAAGTATAGAGTATTTCCCAAATCCCTGTTTATCCATATATTTCTTATTAAAGTCCATGAATACAGGAGTTTCAAAAGCCTGAGCAACACGGTCCTGCAAACCTGCACTTATTTTCAATTCCTGAGTTTCAACTTTTAGAACCTGATTTGCCAGCAATGGCTTTGGTATAGCAACACCATAAAATGACATAAGTGCTTTCATGCCTGCAGTAATGATAGCACTTGAACCGGCCAATCCCAGCCGATGGGGTATGGACGATTGATAGCGTATGGTGAAATTTCGATGATCAAGCTTTATATTGCATTCCTTGCAATAATCATAAAATACTTTTACCGTTGCTTTCAGTAATCTCATTCCTCCATAATAACCATGCAGATTTACATCCATAACAAGCTCTTCAATACTGTCAAATGATGTTAAATCAAGTTTTTCAGGCTGTATTTCCAGTTCAGGGGTTTGAAACAGTGTAATATCAGCAGAAAAATTGCTGAATACAAATGCAATGGTTTTGCCAAAGTAACCATCGGAAGGATTTCCAATTACTGCAGCCCGGGGATATGATTTGGTTTGGATAATCATTGTTTTTGATGATATGATTAATGTGGTTAAATATACAAAGGTTATTTAATTGATTCTATGGCAATTTTATTGTGTGTCGACCAGAAATCAGGATTGTATTCTTTCAGTAGCTCTGAAAAGGATTTGTGAATTAACTGATCTTTTTTGGGTATTGGTTTTACATTTTCAAATTTTGCCTCAGTTGACACAAATGCATGTTCAATTTCGAAATGTGAATATTCGTTTTCTTTTGCTATTCGTTGCTTGGCAAAATAACTGTCGCCGGTAAGCATAGATTTATACAGGTACCATTTGTCATTCTGGGAGGTGTATTGATGATCAATTTTCAGGTTTGAAATTTCAATGGATAGTCCCGCAGCCTGAAGAAATGGTTTGGCATAAAATGGCATAATGAATTCTCCATTCATTGCCATTTTTACTATGGCAAATGATTCTTTATCAATGTATATTGTTCCTGAGAATTTCATATAATCAATTTTCCTCTTTGATTTGAAGGCAATATTGTATAACTCGCGTCCGTCCATAATTTCATCTTTCTCAAATGTATAGATGAATTTCTTCATCTGATTTGAATCCAGAGCCTGAAACCTGTATCTTATCGGATCAGTTCCAAGAATTCTGTGTGGTCCTCCAAATAATATTTTCAATGTAGCTTCATCCAGGTCCTCAACTTTCTCTCCTTTTCTTTTGGCTCGTTTTTCTATTCTCTTGTATCGGCTTTTTACTTCTTTTTGCATGAAATGAATGGATTGCAAATCATCTCTTGTATGCGCTTCAACTACTTTTACCTGAGTTTGGGTAGTATCAAGATATGCAAAGTTGTATGTATTGAGATAAGCTTCAAGGTATTGGATGTAGTTGTTGTTTTCTTTTAAAACTTCTCTATAATAGCCATTTGACGCATAAGGTTTATCAGGATAATTGTCTTTAATTCTTCGAATGGCCTTTTTAATGATCATTTCCGGTGTGTTTTGCCGTATAATTACTTCCCGGATTTTAAATTTTGACTGACTTAGAGATATAAGATTGGTTTTGTTTTTTAATGAAGAAATACTTTTACGGTAAGAGTTATAGCCCATGAAGCTGAAATTTAAGTCTTTATTTCGAAGGCTATCCGGAATAAGAATTTGAAAATACCCCTTTTCATTTGTTATAATACCCTGAGTGGTACCCACTATTCTGATTGTAGTATAAGGCAGTGGTTTATGAGTAAGCGAATCAACAACCCGGCCGTTTACCTGAATATAACTCTGGCAATATAGGACACCCGTGCTTATCAGCATATTTATGGCAATCGCAAAAAAAACCGACTTATTCAGAATTGTGCTTGTGGTTTTTGATGAATTCATGATGTTTTCATTCATCTCTTGTTCTCAAATTTACTGATATAGATTTCTTGAAAATGCTTTCGGCACACTTTTTTTTAGAATAAAACTTTGAAATAAGGCATAGATGAATCCAATTCCATAAGCAATAAGTTGAACCTGACTTGTTAGTATGCTGAGCAAAGCGACAAATATATTTTTAGTGGCCAACAAAGAATGAAAAAACACTATTGTCAGGTAAAAAAGCCACGGCAGAATAAAGAACGGATGAATACATATCGATAGTATTAATAATATGATCAGCCCCAGAGTGTATATCGCAGGAAGAACGTGAACCACTTTTAAAGAGTGCGGATGGAGTTTGAAAAGGTTGATTCTGGCAATGCCACTATTTATAATTTGCCTGAAAAACTGTCTTAGGTTTGTTCTTCTTTTATGAAATACACCTGCATTTTGAATGAGGCATGTCGAGTAATTTTCTTTGTTGATACGGATACTCATATCAATATCTTCGCCAAAACGCATACGGGAAAACCCCCCGAGTTTTTCAAATATTTCGCGGGAAATGCCCATGTTATAACTTCTGGGATGGAATTTTTCCAGGCTTGATTTTCTGCCCCGGATACCACCGGTAGTGAGGAAGGAAGTCATGGAATAGTTGATTGCTTTCTGGATGTTTGAAAAACTTTTGTGAGCCATATCAGCACCCCCGTAAGCATCTTTGTAATCTGTTAAAAGAAAATCATTGACAGATTTGAAATAGTGCTCAGGAATGACGCAGTCAGAATCAAAAAAAATAAAATAGTCTCCGTTTGCTTTCTTGGCTCCGTAATTCCTTGCCGGACCAGGTCCCTCATTCTGTTTCCTGTAATATGCAATGGTCAGTTGATGAAGATACTTGTCAATAATATGTTTGCTAGGAATTGTTGATCCATCTTCAACCACTATGATTTCAAAATCCTTAAAAGATTGCTTTGTTAAACTATCCAGCAGCTCGTCAATTTCAGCAGGGCGGTTATACAAGGGAATAATGATGCTGTATTTCATTCAATTTCATTATTTGATGATATTGGCAAATTTCTTACCAGGTTTAATATCTTTAATTTCTGATCTTTTTATTTTCTTATAAATATCAGAAAAATTTTGAACTTCGGTTCCTTGCCATTCCATCATTTGGATCAGTCTTTTTTTCTGAACTATCTCCGGGATATCCAGAAAAATTTTAATGTGCGACAGATCTCTCAGGGTCTTGCTGCTTAATGCAAAAGCTCCTTCAATTAGTATATATTCTTCGCCTTTATAGTGATAGGCAATTTCTATCGGGTTACTCTTATTATAATCAGTATAGCCAGTTTTTTTAGTAGAGATCCCGATTAATATTTGTTGTAGATCCATTTCTGCTTTTTCGATTTGATAGGCAGTGAATCCTTCAGTCAGGCGAGTTGAATTTTTCATATTGAGGGACCAGTTGTCCAGTCTTATTATAAAGGCTTTTTTCCCGTCTTGTTCGATTTTCCATTTCAGGTATGAAGCGAGTATGGATTTGCCTGATCTGTTCAATCCCCCGATTAAAATAATACAAGGAGTTCTTATTTGCTTCCCGCTAAGTTTTTTATAAATGTCTTTGTATGGTTCATCAACAATGAAATCTACAGCTTCCTGAAGGTTTGCAAAGAAAAAATCAGGAACAATGGTTGTATTTCTCAGGCCGTAACCAGTCATTACACCTGAAGTTGTGCATCCAGCATTGATACCTGCCTGTATATCACGCTCACTATCGCCAATCATGAATGAAGAGGAAAGATCAATATTAAAATGAAATGCAGCATCAAGTAATAATCCGGGTTTGGGTTTACGACACATGCAATCTGCAATATACTCTGATCGTGTACCGGGAAGATTTCTGTCCGGATGATGTGGACAAAAATAAATTGCATCCAGTTTTGCTCCTTCCTGAATCAGGCTTGTTTCCAGTTTGTTGTGGATGGATTTCAGATCTCCAAGTGTGATCAAACCTCTTGCTATGGAAGATTGATTAGTAATTAAAATTGATTTGTATTCGGAAGAATTTAGTTTTTTAATGGCTCTTGCGGAAAAATCATATAGACTGATATCCTCAGGTTTGCTGATATAACCAGTTTCTTTGTTGATAACACCATCTCGATCAAGAAAGATCGCCTTTTGCTTAAATTCAAAGTTTGCGCTGGTTATTTTGCCTGTCTGATAATCATACTCAACCTGCTTAAGATCATCCATTGTCGCAATATCTTTTACATATTCTGAAGTATTGTACCCAAAAATCTTTTTGGGATTGATACTATTTGAAAAGATATTCTCATCAATAGGTAAATTTTTTTCAATAAAAAATGAATTCAGAGTTGAGGAGGAAAGAACACAAATACCGGCATATGCCATATTGGGAAAATATTTGCCCGGGTGCAGCGGCTTTTTAATATATTGAATGACTCTGCTTTCTATATCAAGTTCGACGAGTTTACTGTGAAAAGGTTTGTCAACTGGATGTGTGACAAGGGTACAGTCACTTTCTTTTTTGTTGTGAAAACTGACCAGTCGCTCAAGATTCATATTTATCATCATTCCCTCATGGATGAGAATGATGTTTTCTCTGTTTTCATCTCCCCGTGATTCAAAAGAATGGTTACTATGTAAGTAATCAATTTGAACTCCGAAATCTTTACCCTTCCCAAAATAACTCTCAATTTCCTGTCTGTATTGATTGTCAGGGATATATACCGTATTGATATTGTATTTCCTGAACAGCTTTATCTGATGGTGTAGTATGGGTATGCCACCAATTCTAACCATTGAAGGGGATGTCTTTTTTATTAAGACACTTGTTTCATTTTCTTTTTTTACTGTAATCAGGAAAGCTTTCACTCGAAGGAGAAATATTTTTAACAAAGAAAAAGGAAAATTTTGGGGTTGAAAAGAATGTCGGAAAATTATATGATAAAAAAATAGTTCAATATCGGCTTGTATAATCTGTTGACTGATTTTTCTGAAGCAGATTCAATACATATTTATCAATAGGAAAGCTTAATTCATTTTCGTTTATATCTTCTATTTTCTTATACCTGAAAGAAACCATTTCTGTTGTTTTTTCTTTAAAATCAAACGGTTTTGATGTTACTCTGAATTTTTCCGGTCCGGAAAAACCGGCGAGGTAATAAATAGAAATAAGTTGCTGGTCTGTGTGAAATTTTGATTTTTGATAAAAATCGGTTGTGTAAAAATGACGAATAACATTTATCTCCTGTCCGAATTCTTCAACAGCTTCACGTTTAAGACAATCAATCGTTCCTTCGCCAGGCTTAAGTCCTCCTCCCGGAAATTTGGTCATATACATGCCAAAACGATATTCATCAGCAAGAAGGATTTCCCGATTTATGTTGATGAATAATCCATAGACTCTGATATTAAAGGCATGTATTTGCTGCATTTCACGCTGATTAGTAAACTGAGACATCAATATATTTCTTTATTCCGGAAAGATCTTCAGGTTCGAACCAGCTAATGGTACTATCCCTTCTGAACCATGTAAGTTGTCGGCGGGCATATGCTCTGCTGTGATTTTTAATTTGCCCGGTTGCCTCCTCAAGGGATAATCTTCCATCAAAATAAGCAAACAACTCCTTGTAGCCAACAGTATTCAAAGGAGTTAAGTTTTTATAAATATACAGCGAATGAGCTTCTTCCAACAATCCTTCTTTCATCATCCGATCAACTCTTTCATTGATTTTGTCATAGAGAATAGTTCTATCAGTATTGAGCCCGATTTTCACTATTTGAAAAGGTCTTGGTACTTTTACCTTTTTCAGGAAAGAGGAATATGTTTTGCCCGTCATCTCAATTATCTCAATAGCTTTAAGAAGACGTTTCGGATTGTCCTTATCTACGTCCTGGAAATATGAAGGATCATTTTTTTTTAAAAATGATTGAAGGTATTCCAGCCCTTTTTGACTGTGCAAATACTGCCACTTTTTCCTTACATTTAGATCTATCGCCGGCAATTCATCAATTCCTTCACAAACTGCCTTGATATACAATCCTGATCCTCCGGACAAAATAATTGTATTTTTCCTGGTAAAATAATGCTGAAGAAAGTTCAGGACTTCCATTTCAAACATACTTGCATTATAATAATCATGAATAGAATGAGATTGAATAAAGTGATGTGTCACTTCAAGTAATTCTTTTTCAGAAGGAACCGCTGTTCCTATTCTCATCTCCTTGTAAAGTTGACGGGAATCTGCAGAGATGATATCACAGGCAAGAGATTTTGCCAGCTCAACAGCAATTTTTGTTTTGCCAATGCCTGTAGGGCCACACAATACTATAAGTCTTTTACGGTTGTTAAGAGTCATTGTATAAATAAAAACAGAAAATTAAATTCGTCCCGTTTTCTATTGTTTTTGCTGTTTTCTGATCAGGTTTAACGCAGAGCCAAACGTAAACCATTTGATCTGGTTCTTACTGTATGTATGACTGACTTCAAATTTATCCGTTGTCTTATTGCTGTGATGGAGTATAATTTCAAGGTTTTTACCGGGAGCAAATTCCGCAAGACCGATAATATCAATCGTATCATCTTCCATTATTTTATCATAATCTGTTTTATTTATAAAAGTCAAGGCAAGCACACCCTGCTTTTTCAGATTGGTTTCATGAATACGCGCAAACGAACGGGTAAGAACAGCTTTGACTCCCATATATCGTGGTTCCATTGCAGCATGCTCACGGGAAGAACCTTCCCCATAATTCTCGTCACCAACAACAATAGTACCTATTCCATTTGCCTTGTAGTGTCTGGCGACAACAGGTACTTCGGAATACTCACCGGCAATCCGGTCAAGAACAGAATTGACCTTATCATTAAAAGAATTCTTTGCTCCTATAAGTAAGTTATTGGATATATTATCAAGATGTCCCCTGTACCTGAGCCATGGTCCTGCCATTGAGATATGATCTGTGGTACATTTGCCTTTTGCTTTAATTAAAAGATTCAGACCTTTAAAATCTTTCCCGTTCCATGGTTCAAAAGGAGTTAGAACCTGCAGTCTGTCTGAAGCAGGATTTATGACTACTTCAATATTCCTGCCATCTTCGGCAGGTGCTTGATAACCTTTATCTTTTACATCGAAATTATTTGGTGGCATCTCAAAACCTTTTGGTTCTTCTAATCTGACATATTCTCCGTGTTCATTTTCCAGTGTATCGGTCAGTGGATTAAATGTCAGGTCTCCGGCAATAACAAATGCAGTGGTAAGTTCTGGTGATGCGACAAAGGCATGCGTATTCGGATTCCCATCATTTCGCTTAGCAAAATTTCTGTTGAAAGAAGTCATGATAGAATTCTTTTTCTGCTTATCAGCACCATGTCTTGCCCATTGACCAATGCAGGGACCACATGCGTTTGCTAAAACAACTCCGCCTATTCTTTCGAATTTATTCAGCAATCCATCCCGTTCAGCAGTAAATCTGACTTGTTCTGAGCCGGGTGTTATTGTGAAATCAGACTTCACTTTCAGGTGTTTTGTTATTGCCTGTTCTGCTATTGAAGCAGCACGCGTCAGATCTTCATAGGATGAATTCGTGCATGAACCAATCAGACCAACTTCAAGTTTGGATGGCCAGTTATTTTCTATAACCAATTTTGAAAACTCTGAAAGAGGTATCGCCCGATCAGGAGTGAACGGTCCATTGATATGAGGTTCAAGTTCTGAAAGATTGATTTCAATAACCTGATCAAAATACTTTTCAGGGTGAGAGTACACTTCATGATCACCTGTCAGTTCATGGGCTGTTTTATCAGCCAGTTCAGCTACTTTTGTCCGGCCGGTAGCTTTTAAGTATTCTGCCATTTTCTGATCATACCCAAATACAGATGTGGTAGCCCCAATCTCAGCACCCATATTGCATATGGTGCCTTTTCCCGTGCAGGATATTGAAGATGCACCTTCACCAAAGTATTCCAGAATACAACCCGTTCCGCCTTTTACCGTAAGCATACCTGCAACT